>NZ_JBSGDY010000157.1:0-14944 GCF_053602615.1 Micromonospora sp. NPDC004336 | reverse complement strand
AACGTCTTAAACACTCGGCATCACCCAACCCCAACAGCCCCCCGCCGCCCCCCGCCCCCCCCCGCGCCGGGCCGGCCCCCGGCGGCCGGTCGTCGCGCGCCGGGCCGCTCCGTCAGCGGCGGGAGCCGGGGCGGGTGGGGGCCGTCACCCGCACCCGCTCCTCCTCCGGGCGGCTGTCGATGTCGTCGAGCTGCTCGCAGACGACCTTGCGCAGCTCGTCGTAGTCGTCGAAGTGGTAGTCGTTGAACAGCGTGTAGCCCGTCCACATCAGGTTGGCGCAGACCCGGGCCGGCACCCGCCCGGTCGCCGCGCCCATGCCGACCAGCGCCACCGACCCGATGCTGCCCGGCGCCCGCTCGTTCTGGGCGTGGACGGCCTGGAAGGCGGCGGCGCACGCCAGCGCCACGTTGAGCGTCTCGCTCACGTTCTCCGCCGACTGCTCCATCGTCGGCGTCGAGATCAGGAACTTCGGGTTGGTCGCGCCGGACGGCACGCAGACGGCGCTGCCCACCGGCAGCGAGCCGCCGAACTGGTCGCGGATCGCCCGCTGGACGCGCAACTGGATCCCCGCTCCGAGGTGCCGCTTGATGACCGCGTCCACGCCGCCGTCCATGCGCCCCCGCGAGTTGGTCGGGCTGACCCAGGCGTCGACCTCGCGGGTCAGGATCGAGCCCTTGTGGATCTCGACCTCGGGGGTGTCGGCGAAGGCCGCCCGCCACGCCTGCACCACCTTCGCGTTGACGTCTGTCAGAACCACCCTGAGCAGCGGCTTCGCACGGTCCATGGTCATGGCTCACTCCAGTGGCGTCACGGGGGATGTCCGACGTGGATCAAGGTAGCGCCGCCCACCGACATCCCGACCACGGGACGGACCGTGATGACGGGCGCGCACCGGATGTCACCCGTGGCCGGCACAATGCCCCCACCTTGATCATCCGTGCCGTCGGACCGGCACGGCCCGCCGCACCGGGAGACCGCGATGAGCGACACCACCACCCCGCCCGACCCGAACGACCCGCTGGCCCTCGCCGATCTCTTCGGCGGCGGTGGCGAGCCGTGGCTGCCGCTGCTGAAGCCGGTCATCGAGGCGCAGCCGGACGCGGCCACGTTCATCGGCCCCGGCCGCAGCCCGCAGGTCGTGCCCGTCCGCGAGCTGACCTTCCAGGCGCTGAAGCCCAACCCGCCGCACAAGTGGAAGGTCGTCGTCTTCGGCCAGAACCCGTACCCGCGGCCCGAGAGCGCCACCGGCATCGCCATGTTCGACAACACCTTCCACGACTGGAAGGACAGCCAGTTCGGCCGGGTGGTGAGCATCCGCTGCATCATCAAGGCGGCGGCGATGTGGAAGTACGGCATCCCCAAGAAGACCCCGATCGCCGACATCCGCGCCCTGCTGCGCGAGCACGACACGGTGCAGCCGCCGGAGTGGTTCCAGGCCATGCTCACCCAGGGCGTGCTGCTGCTGAACGCGGCCCTCACCGCCAGCGGCGACGGGGCCATGGCCACCGACCGGCACACCGCGTTCTGGCGGCCGGTCGTCGAGGCGCTGGTCGAGGAGATCCTCAAGGCCAAGCAGCAGGCCGACGAGGCGGACCGGGGAGTGGTGTTCGCCTGGTGGGGAGCGCACGCCCGCAGCCTCAGGCAGGTCGTCGTCCGGCTCGCGAAGAAGTACCCCGAGGTCGAGGTCCGGCACATCGACCACCCCAACCCCGCGGCGCAGGGCGACATCTTCTGCGACGGCAACCACTTCGCCGACGTCAACGCGGCGCTGCGGACGTTGGGCGTCGACGAGATCGACTGGCTGCCGAGCAAGGGCTGGAGCACGTCGGCGGCGCACTCCGGCGGCGCGGACGCGAACGCGGCGGACCGCATGGGCGAGTTCATCGCCTCGACGATGGAGCTGCACAAGCTCTACCTGGAGCGGCTCGCCAGCGTCAAGGACGAGGGGCTCGTCCTACCGGCGATCACCGGCGTGTTCGACACCCCGCTCATGGACTTCCGCACCGCCGTCGCCCCGGTGGCGAAGCTGCTGCCGGGGCTCGACTGGCACGTGGAACAGTCGCACCGCTTCGGCGAGAAGCAGACGGAGGGCGCGACCGACGGCCTCTCGGCCGACGAGGCCGCCGCGCTGCACCTCTACACCTGCGAGTCGGCGTTCTACCGCCGGATCAACGCGACCCTGCGCGACCCGGACCGCAGCCGGATCGTCCCCTACCTGCCGTACCTGCGCCTGCTCTTCGCCGCCGTGTCCCGGCTTCCGGTCCGCACGGAGCCGCTGTGGCGCGGGGTGTCGCTGGACCTGCGGGCGCAGTACCCGCTGGGCCAGACCGTGACGTGGTGGGGCGTCTCCTCGTGCACGTCGAAGCTCGGCGTGGCCCGGGCCTTCCTCGGCGGCCGCGGCAAGCGGACCCTCTTCGAGGTACTGCCCGCGCGGGCCGTGGGCATCCGCAGGTTCTCCGCGTTCACCGGCGAGGAGGAGTTCATCCTCGCCCCGGGCACGCAGCTCAGGGTGGCCGGCGTGAAGGCGGAGCGGGGCGGCCTCTGCACCGTCACGCTCGAGGAGCTGGACGGCGAGCGCCTGGTGGCGTGAGCGGCCGGCGTGCCGGGCCGCCGGACGCACCCGATACGGTTCCTGCGGGCGGCCCCGCCCGCAGGAACCGCTCGTACCTCGCTGGAGGCTCCGCACAGTGCCCGGTCACCGCCGCCCGGCCGCCGTCGTGTTCGACCTCGACGGCACCCTGGTCGACTCGATGACGATCGCCCCCGCCGTGTACGCCGACACGGTCCGCGCCCTCGGCGGGCCGGTGGTCTCGCCGGCCGACGTCGTCGCCACCTGGCACATCGGCGCCACGCCGGCGGTGCTGGCCCACTTCCTGGGGCGGCCCGTCGCCGCCGGTGACCTCGACTGCTTCCAGCGCCACTTCGAGGCGGCCACCGGGGACGTACGGCCGTTTCCCGGCGTGCTCGACCTGGTCGACGCCCTCGACCGGGCCGGCTGCCGGCTCGGCATCTTCACCGCCGCCTCGCGGCGGACCACGCCCCGACTGCTGGCCAGCACGGGGCTGGACCGGCTGTTCCCGGTCGTGGTCTGTGGCGACGACGTGGCCGCGCCGAAGCCCGCGCCGGACGGGCTGCGGCTGGCCTGCCGGCGCCTGGGCGTCGACGTCACCGAGACCGCGTACGTCGGCGACGCGGCGGTGGACCTCGGGTGCGCCGAGGCGGCGGGAGCGCTGGCCGTGCACGCCCGCTGGGGCGTCACCTCCCCCGCCGTGCCGGAGGCCCGGCTGGTCGCCCACCGCCCCGCCGACGTCCTCGACCTGCTCTCGGTGCCGCCGTCCGGCCCGGCCGACGCCCCGGAACGTCCCGCGACGCCCCGGGACGAGCACCGCTGACCCCTACCCCGGAACGGACGGTAGCCGCCGTCGGCACGGGACGTCACATCCGTTCCAGCGTGCGGATGCCGAGCAGGTGCAGGCCCTGGCGCAGGGTCCGGGCGGTCAGGTCGGCCAGCAGCAGGCGACTCTCCCGCAGCTCGTCGGGGGCGCGCAGCACGGGGCAGCGCTCGTAGAACCCGCTGAACGCGGTCGCGAGTCGGTGCAGGTGGCCGGCGAGGTGGTGGAACTCCAGGCTCCGCTCCACCCTGCCGACCACGCCGGCGAAGCCGAGCAGTTCGATCGCCAGCGCCCGCTCCGACGGCTCGGCGAGCACGATCGGCGCGTCCGGCCGGGCGACCGCCCCGGCCCGCCGGAACACCGACCGAATGCGGGCGTACGCGTACTGGAGGTAGGGCGCGGTGTTGCCGTCCAGGGCAAGCATCCGCTCCCAGTCGAGCACGTAGTCCCTCGCGCGGTCGGTGGACAGGTCGGCGTACTTGATCGCGCCGATGCCGACAACCCGGCCGATCTCGGCGGCGGTCGCGGCGTCCAGGTCGGGATTCTTGGCCCGGGCCAGGTCGGTGGCGCGGGCGACCGCCTCTTCGAGCAGGCCGACGAGCTTCACCGACCCGCCGGTCCGGCTGCGCAGCATCCGCCCGTCGCTCCCGAGGATCGAGCCGAAGCCGAGATGCTCGGCCCGGGCCGGCGGGCGCAGCCAACCGGCCGCTCCGGCGACGGCGAAGACCATCGCGAAGTGCTGCTGCTGCGGCAGCCCGACGACGTACAGCAGCCGCGTCGCGCCCAGTTCCCCGGTGCGCTGCCGCAACGCGGCCAGGTCGGTGGCCGGATAGCCGAAGCCGCCGTCGCTCTTGCGCACGATCAGCGGCAGCGGCTCGCCGCCCCGGCCGGTGAACCCGGGCGGAAACACGCACCGCGCCCCGCCGCTGGCCGCCAGCAGCCCCAGCCGGTCCAGGTCGTCGACGACGTCGGCGAGCAGGTCGTTGTAGGCGCTCTCGCCCCGGAAGTCCGCCCCGGTCAACGTCACGTCGAGCAGGTCGTACACGGACAGGAAGTACCGCTCCGACAACTCCACCAGGAGTCGCCACAGCCGCCGGGTCGGCGCGTCGCCGCCCTGCAACGCGACCACCCGGCGCCGGGACCGCGCACGGAACGCCTCGTCGGCGTCGAACTTCGCCCGGGCCGCCTTGTAGAACGAGTCGAGGTCACCCACCGACAACTCGTGCGCCGCCTCCGTCTCGCCGAGGTCGGCCAGGTGCTCGATCAGCATCCCGAACGGCGTGCCCCAGTCGCCGAGGTGGTTGACCCGCACCACGCGGTGCCCGAGCCAGTCCAGCAGCCGCACCGCCGCGTCGCCGATGACGGTGGAGCGCAGGTGTCCGACGTGCATCTCCTTGGCCACGTTCGGCGCCGAGTAGTCGACCACGACGGTCTCCGGCGCGCGGGCCGCCGGCACGCCCAGGCGGGCGTCACCCGCCAGCCCGGAGACCAGGTCGGCCAGCGCCCGGTCGGAGACGGTCAGGTTGAGAAAGCCCGGCCCGGAGACCTCCGCCGACGCGCACACGTCGTCGAGCACCGCGTGTTCCAGCACTTCGGCGGCGAGGTCGCGCGGGGAGCGGCCGAGCCGCCGGGCCAGCGCCAGCGCCGCGTCGGACTGGAAGTCCGCGCGCGGCGAACGCCGCACCACCGGGTCGACCGGGGCGCCGGCGACCGCCGCGAACGCCGGCGCCAGCCGGTCGGAGAGCAGCCTTTCAAGATCCATGGGTACGCCGATCTCGCTCGGACCCGCGCTGCCACGCGAGCCACTGGACGGGAGAGGCACGGGCGGACCGAGGACGATCGGCGGACGACCGGCGGCTCGATCCGCCGGTCGCCGGGAACAGGTCAGCGCGGGCGGGCGACGGATCGCCGGCGTCGCTCGGCACCGACCTGGACGTCGTACGACGTTCCGGTGTGCTGAGCGGTCACGCTGGTCATGCGGGGCAGCGTAGCGGACCGCCTCGGGTCGGGACAGCGCGATTCCGGCAGGCTTCGAGTCGTACGAATGCCGCGTCGGCGGCTGGGCCTTGTTAGGGTGCGCCGGATGAACCTGGACAGGCCGATCCCCCGGGTCCTGCGGGCCGAGGATGTCGACGACCACCCGGCGGCCCGGCTGACGGACGTGCTGCAGGCGTTCATGGCGATCCTGTCCCTGCCCCGGTCGGCCGCCGACCGCGTCGACGCGATCGCCGTCCCGACCGGCCAGGGCGAACAGTGGCGGCTCACCCACGCCATCCGGCGGTGGGAGGCCAACCCGGGCACGGGCCACCTGTTGGTGGCGAACGGGAATCCGGCCGAGCGGACGTACCACGCGATCACGCTCGCCCATCTGCGCGGGCTCGGTCTCCGCCGCCTCGACGGGGTCCGCCTGCAGGCCGAGCCGGCACCGAACACGGGCCTACAGGCTGCCTGGATCGCCGACCAGGTCGAGGCCCTGGGCATCACCAGTCTCGCGCTCACCGTCTCCCCGTACCATCTGCCCCGGGTCTACCTCACGGTCCTCAAGGCGCTCGACCGGGTCGGCATCCGGATCCCCCTCGTCCCGGACCCGGTGCCGGTCTCCCCCGACACCGTCGCCCCCGAGACGCAGGCCACCGCCTACGACCTGCTCCCCGGAGAGGCGGCGCGCATCCTCAGCTACGCGGACAGGGGTTGGGTCGCCACCCTCGGGGAGCTGCAGCGGCACCTCCGTTGGCTCTGGGAGGAGCACCCGACGTTGCTCCTCCCCGAAGCTCCGGCCTGACGAGGCGACCCACCCGCGACGGCTCCGGTGACAGGCGGGTCAGCGCAGCCGGCGGGCGGCGAACCTGGCCGGCGGGTCGGCGATGGCGTCCTGGGCGGCGATCAACTGGATCTCCCGGGTGCCCGCCGCGAGGGTCGCCTCGAGCACGGCGAAGACGGAGGCGACGGTGCGTTCCAGCGCCGTGGCGGGCGAGCCCGTCGTCCGCAGGTGCGCGAGGTACAGCGCCGCCGTGACGTCGCCGCCGCCGTTCGGGTTGATCGGCAGCAGCGGCGTGGTGACCGCCCACGCGCCCTCGTCCGAGACGGCCACCACCTCCAGCGACCCGGCCGGCAGGTCGGCGTGGAGCACGCTGGTGACCAGGACGTGCCGCGGCCCCGTCTCGCGCACCACGTCGACCGCCGCCAGGACGTCGGGCAGCGAGTTGGTGCTGCGGTCGGCGAGGAAGTCCAGCTCGAAGTGGTTCGGGGTGATGATGTCGGCGCGCGGAACGACGACGTCCCGCATGTACTCCGGGATGCCGGGCCGGACGAACATGCCCCGGCCGGCGTCCCCCATCACCGGGTCGCAGCAGTACACCGCGTCGGGGTTGGCGGCCTTGACCTTGTCCACCGCGTCCAGGATCACCGCGCCCATCGCCGGGTCGCCCTGGTAGCCCGACAGCACCGCGTCGGCGCCGCCGAGGACCCCCCGGTCCGCGATGCCCTCGATCACCTCGGCCACGTCGGCCGGCGCCAGCAGCGGGCCGCGCCACGCGCCGTAACCGGTGTGGTTGGAGAAGTGGACGGTCAGCACCGGCCAGACCTCGTGCCCGAGCCGCTGGAGGGGGAAGGCGGCCGCCGAGTTGCCGACGTAGCCGTAGGCGACCGATGACTGGATGGACAGGATCTTCACCCGCTCATCATGGCGGTTCCCGCCGCGACCGCACGTACCCCCTGCCGATTCTGTCGGGTGACCCACTCGCGGGCCGACGTCACGGACGACTCAGCTCGACGGCGCCGCGCGCCCCTCTCCCCCACCCACCGGGCCGAACCTGTCGCGCAGCCAGGCGAGCTGCTCGATCTGGTGGTGGCCCTCGCCGCCCTCGTGGTCGTTGAACTCGTACACGCGCACCTCCTTGTCGCCGCCGTAGCGGTGGAAGCCGGCGAAGCAGGTCGAGGGCGGGCAGATCTGGTCCAGCATCGCGACGGAGAACAGCGCGGGCGCGGTGGCGCGGGGCGCGAGCGCGGCCACGTCGAAGTAGGACAGCGTCCGGAACACCTGGTCGGCGCGGTCCCGGTGCAGCTTGAGGTACTCGGCGATCTCGAGGTAGGGGCCACGGCCGGCGACCCGCACGCCGCGCCGGAAGTCGCACAGGAAGGGCACGTCGGGCATGGCCGCCGCGACGCCCGGGAACAGCGCCGCCACCGCCAGCGCGAGGCCCCCGCCCTGGCTGATGCCGGTGACCGCGACCCGGTCGGCGTCGACGGCGGGGTGCTCCCGGGCGGCCCGGGCGAAGCGTACGGCGTCGGTGACCAGCCTGCGGTAGTAGAAGGTGTCGGGATCGGTGACGCCACGGGTGAGGAACCCGGGGACGGTGCCCGCCGGGTACGGGTGCGGGTCCGGGGTGCGGCCGGGCGCGGCGCTCCAGCCCTGCCCCCGGGTGTCCATGATCAGGTGGGCGAAGCCGGCGGCGGCCCAGAACAGCTTCTCGTGGGGCAGGCCCCGGCCGCGCCCGTAGCCGAGGTATTCCACCACGCAGGGCAGCGGCCCCTCGGCGTACGCCGGCAGGTGCAGCCAGCCGTGCACGGGCTCGCCCGCGTACCCGGGCACCGTTACGGAGAAGGTGCGGATCTGGGTGAGCCCGGTGTCGACGGGCTCGTACGCCGCCGTGCCGGGCTCGTCGGCGCCCAGCGTCCGCGCCCAGAAGTCGTCCAGGTCGGGCGGGACGGCCAGGTCGGGCCGGTACGTCTGGCACTCGGCGAGGGTGAGGTCGGTCAGGGCCACGCGTAGCCTCCTGCACGGCGATGTCGATGGCGGCCGGACGCCCGACGGGCGTCCGGCCGGGGCACAGTCGGCGGGTCAGGCCGCCGCGGCGTCGGCCACGGCGGCGGCGAACCAGCCCGTGATGGTGGTCGGGTGGGTGATGGCGGTGCCGACGACGACGGACCACGCGCCGGCGCGCAGCGCCTGGGCCGCCTGGGCCGGGGTGTGTATCCGCCCCTCGGCGACCACCGGCACGTCGACGGCCGCCGCCAGCCGGGCGACCAGGTCGAGGTCGGGGCCGTCGCCCTTCACCGTGTAGGCCGTGTAACCGGCCAGCGTGGTGCCGACCAGGTCCGCGCCCGCCTCGGCCGCGGCGACGCCCTCGTCGAGGGTGGCGCAGTCGGCCATGACGAGGGCGCCGGTCCGCTCGTGGACGGCGGCGATCGTCTCGGCGAGGGTCCGGCCGTCCGGCCGTGGCCGGAAGGTGGCGTCGAGCGCGACGACGTGGGCGCCCGCCCGGGCCACCGCCACCGCGTGGTCGAGCGTGGGGGTGATGAAGACGTCGTCGTCGCCGTCCTTCCACAGCCCGATCAGCGGCAGGTCGACCGCGTCGCGGATGGCGGCGATGTCGGCGAGCCCCTGGGCGCGGATGCCGGCGGCGCCGCCCCGGGCGGCGGCGAGGGCGACGCGGCGCATCGTGTCCGGGTCGCGCATCGGCTCCCCCGGGTATGCCTGGCAGGAGACCACCAGCCGGTGGCGGAACCGTTCGATCAGCGGGTTCACGGCAGGGTCTCCCAGGCGAGCGAGGCGGCGCCGAGCAGGGGGGCGTCCGCGCCGAGGGTCGAGGCCAGCACGGGCACGGCGTCCAGGCGAGGCAGCGTCTCCCGGGCAACCGCGTCCCGCAGCGCCCGCCACCAGGGCTCGCCGAGGCCCGTGACGCCGCCGCCGATCACGACGGCGTCGGGGTCGAGCATGTTGACCAGCCCACCGACGGCGGAACCGACGGCGGTCCCGCCCAGCCGGACGACCTCCCCCGCCGCCTCGTCGCCGCCCCGGGCGAGCGCGGCGACGGCCCGCAGGTCCTCGACGGGCCGGCCGGTGCGCCGCGCGTACTCGTCGACGAGCCCGGGCCCCGACGCGATCGCCTCCAGGTGCCCCCGCCGGCCGCAGGTGCAGGGCAGCGACCCGGCGTGCGGGGAGGGCTGGTGACCGGCGTGGCCGGCGGCGGAGTGCGCGCCGGCGAGCACGGTGCCGCCCACGACGAACGAGGCGCCGACGCCGGTGCCGACGGCGACGAAGAGCACCGTCTCGCACCCCGCCGCGGCGCCGTGCCGCGCCTCGCCGAGGGCGTGGGCGTGCACGTCGTTGACGACCGCCACGGGCAGGCCCAGCAGCTCGCGCAGCCGCCCGCGCAGGTCGGTGCCGGCCCAGCCGGTCAGGACGTCGGTGGCCGAGAGCACCCGCCCCGTCGTACGGTCGATCACCCCGGCGCTGCCGACGCCGAGCGCCCGGACGGGCAGGCCCGCCGACCCCGTCCGCAGCCGGTCGACGAGGCCGGCGGCGGTGTCGAGGACGGCGGACGCGCCCGCCCTGCCGGGCGTCGGGGCGGTGGCGCGGTCGACGATCCCGCCCTGCCTCGTCACGAGGGCGGCCGTCGTCTTGGTGCCGCCGATGTCGAGCGCGGCGACCGCCTCGACGGCGGCTCGCGGCGTGCTTGCCTCGGGCATGGTCAGAGGAGCCCCGCCAGTTCGAGCTGGGTGCGCACCCGGGCCGTCTCGTCGGCGTCGAGCGGCCGCAGCGGAAGGGAGACGGCGTTGCTGTCGATGACGCCGAGCAGGGCGAGGGCGGTCTTGAACGCGCCGACGCCCCTGGTCGCCCCGGCCGCCGTGGCGGGGTCGGCGGCCTCGACGATGCGGAACAACCGGGTCAGCCGGTCCTGCTCGCGGCGGGCGGCGTCCCAGTCGCCACCGACGCAGGCCCGGTGCAGCCGGACGTAGCCGGCCGGGTCCACGTTGCCCAGCCCGGGCACGGAGCCGGAGGCGCCGGCCAGCATCATCGCGTCGACGACCACCTCGTGCCCGGTCAGCAGGCCGAAGCCGGCGGCCGGCGCGTGTTCCGCGACCGCCAGCACCAGCTGCCGGAAGGCCACGTCGTCGCCGCTGGAGTCCTTGACGCCGGCGAGCACGCCTTCCGCCGCGAGCCGGGTGAGCAGGCCGGTGGAGAGCTTGGTGTGCACGCAGACCGGGATGTCGTACGCGAGCACGGGCAGCTCGGCCGACGCGGCGACCGACCGGAAGTGCCGCTCGACCTCGTGCGGGCCGACGATGGCGTAGAAGGGCGCGGTCACCACCAGCGCGTCGGCGCCCAGCCGCGCCGATGCCTCAACCCGGTCGAGCACCCGCCGGGTGGTCGGCTCGATGCAGCCCGCGATGACGGGGACGACGCCCCCCACGGTCTTGACGATGGCCTCCAGGGCCTGGTCCCGCTGCCGGTCGGTGAGGAACACGGTCTCGCCCGAGCTGCCCAGCGCGAAGATGCCGTCGACGCCGGCGGCGAGCATCCGCTCGACGAGCCGTTCGAGGGAGTTGACGTCGACCTCGCCCTCCTCGGTCAGGGGGGTGACGGTCGGCGGCACGACTCCGGCGAACCGCGGGGCTGGGGTGGTCACGCTGTCTCCTCGACATGTAGGGGGGTGGTGCGGCCCGTCGCCGCGCCGGCGAGCTCGACCAGCTCCGCATTGCTGGTCCCGGCGGGGACGGGGTGATGGCACCGGAACTCGTGGGCGTCCTCGCCGTCGGCGTTGGCCCGCTCAGGCGGTGGCATCTCGGTGGCGCAGTGGTCGGTGGCGTTCCAGCAGCGGGTCCGGAAGGGGCAGCCGCTGGGCGGCCGGGTGGCGGAGGGAACGGGGCCGACGAGCGGGATGGGGTCGATCGGCGAGAGCAGGCCCGGCGTCGCGGAGAAGAGCGCGCGGGTGTACGGGTGCCGGGCGCCCTCGGGCAGCAGGGCGGCCGGCGCCTGCTCCACGATCCGGCCGAGGTACATGGTGATCACGCGGTCGCTGATCCGCTTGACGGTCTGGATGTCGTGGGAGACGAAGACCATCGCCAGCCCGAGCCGGTCCTTCAGGTCCAGCAGCAGGTTGAGGATCTGGGCGCGGACCGAGACGTCGAGGGCGCTGGTGGGCTCGTCGGCGATGACCAGTCCCGGCTCCAGGGCCAGGGCACGCGCGATGGACACCCGCTGCCGCTGGCCGCCGGAGAGCTGGCTAGGCAGCACCTCGGCCACCGAGCGCGGCAGCCCCACCAGGGCCATCAGCTCCGCGACCCGCGCCTCGCGCTGCGCCCTGGTGCCGCGCCGGTGCACGTCGAGCGGGTCGCGCAGGATGTCGCGGACCGGCATGCGGCGGTTCAGCGAGGTCGCCGGGTCCTGGAAGACCATGCCGACGCCCGCGCCGATGTGCCGGCGGCGTTCCGCCGCGCTCATCGACCACACGTCCTTGCCGGCGAAGCTGACCACGCCGCTGGTCGGCCGCTGGAGCCCGACGAGCACCTTGGCCAGGGTGGACTTGCCGCAGCCGGACTCGCCGACGATGCCGACGGTCTCGCCGGGGCGCACGGCGAGGTCCGCGCCGGTGAGGGCGTGCACCCGCGCCCGGTTGAACAGGCCGCCGCCACGGGTGCGGTGCTGCACGTGCACGTCGTGCAGCTCGACGATCGGCTCGCGCAGGGGTGTCGCGCTCATCGGATCAGTTCCTTGTCGCTGACGGTGACGGCCGGGTGGTGGCAGGCGTACCCGTGCCCGGCGGTGCCGGTCAGCCGGGGGACCGTCTCCCGGCACACCTCGGTCGCCATGGGGCACCGGTCGGCGAACCGGCAGCCGGACGGGAAGTCGGCCGGCGACGGCACCACGCCACGGATCTGGGTGAGCCGCTCGGCGCCGGACTCCAGGGAGAGGACGGATCCGAGCAGTCCCCGGGCGTAGTGGTGCGCCGGCGCCTCGATCACGTCGGCGGTCACCCCGGTCTCCACGATCTGCCCGCCGTACATCACGACGACCCGGTCGGAGACGTCGCTGACCAGCGCGAGGTCGTGGCTGACCAGGATCAGGGCGAAGCCGAGCCGCTCGCGCAGCCGCAGCAGCAGCTCCATCACCTGCGCCTGCACCGTGACGTCCAGCGCGGTGGTCGGCTCGTCGGCGATGATCAGGCTCGGGTCGCGGGACAGGGCCATGGCGATGACCACGCGCTGCCGCTGCCCGCCGGAGAGCTCGTGCGGGTACGCGGTCAGGGTGCGCCGGGGGTCGAGGCCCACCAGCTCCATCAGCTCCTCGGCCGACCGGGTGCCGCCGCGACGGATCATCTGCGCCAGCTGGGCGCCGACGCGCAGCGCGGGGTTCAGCGCCGAGAGGGCGTCCTGGTAGACCATCGTGATCTCCCGCCCCATCAGGGCGCGCCGGCGCTTCGTGCTCATCGCGAGCAGGTTCTCGCCCCGGAAGTGGATCTCCCCGCGTACGCGCGCCCCCTGCGGCAGCAGGCCCATGACGGCCAGGGCGGTCAGGGACTTGCCCGAGCCGGACTCGCCGACGAGGCCGACCACCTCGCCGGGACGGACGTCGAAGGTCATCCCGTCGACGATGTCGACGCCCTGGTGCCGCCCCTCGAAGCCGATGGAGAGGTCCTTGATGCGCAGCACGGGCTCGCCCTGCGGGAGGGGCCGTGCGCGCTCGCGGAGCCGCTGCGCCGCGAGGTCGAGACCGGGCAGCGGCACGACCTCGCCGGTGCCCGGCTGCGCCCGCTCGACCGGGTCGGCGGCCGACGCGGTGGTGGCCCGCCGCGCGGCCGGTGCGGCCCAGGCGTCCGACATGCCCTCGGAGAGCACGTTGAGGGCGAGCACGGTGAGCAGGATCAGCAGGCCGGGGAAGAAGGTGGCCCACCAGCCGCCGATCTGCACCATCTCCTTGCCGAAGGCGATCACCGAGCCCCACGAGGACTCGGCCTCCTGGGGCGCGAGGCCGCCGCCGATGAAGGAGAGGGACGCCTCGAAGACGATCGCGTCGGCGACCATGACGGTGACGAAGACCAGGATGGGGGCGGCGCAGTTGCGCAGCACGTGCCGCCAGAGGATGTGGGGCCGGCGCGCCCCGATGATCCGCTCGGCCGAGACGTAGTCCTCGCGGTACTGCGAGAGCACGTTGGCGCGGACGATGCGCGCGATGGACGGGGTGAAGACGAAGCCGATCGCGAGCACGAGGACCAGCAGGCTGTTCTTGCCGAACGAGATGATCAGCAGGGCGGAGAGCACGATGGCGGGGAACGCCATCACCACGTCGAGGCAGCGCATGACCACCTCGTCCACCGCGGTCCGGCTGGTGCCCGCGATCGCGCCGAGGATCCCGCCGACGATCAGGGCGATGCCGGCCGCGCCGAACCCGACGATCAGGGAGCGCCGGGTGCCGGCGACCAACCGGGAGAAGACGTCGCGCCCCAGCTTGTCCAGGCCGAACCAGAAGTCGCCGTTCGGGCCGGTGAGCGCGGGGCCCAGCCCGGCCTGCGCCGGGTCGTGCCGGAGCAGGAGCGGGGCGAGCAGGCCCACCACGACGACGAGCAGGACGAAGCCGAGCGCGATCCGGGCGGTGAGGCCGAGCCGCCGGAAGACGACGCCGGGGCGCGAGAGCTGGGCGGTGAGCGTCCGGCGCATCAGTGGCCTCCGCGCAGTCGGGGGTTGGCGAAGAGGTAGAGGATGTCGACGAGCAGGTTCACCACGACGAACCCGAGGGCGATCGTCAGGACGGTTCCCTGCGCGAGGGCGGTGTCGTTCTGCTGCACCGCGCTCATGATCTGGGTGCCCATGCCGGGCAGCGAGAAGATGGCCTCGATGACCACGGTGCCGCCGATGAGGTAGCCGATCCGCAGGCCCAGCGCGGTGAGCGGATTGACCAGCGCGTTGCGCAGCACGTTGCGGCCGATCACCACGCGGGGCGGCAGGCCGGCCCCGATCGCGGTGCGGACGTAGTCCTTGTCGAGTTCCTCGACCATCGACGTCCGCACGATCCGGGCGAGCGAGCACCCCACCGGTACGGCGAGCGCGAGCGCGGGCATGGCGAGGGACTGGAACCAGAGGCTGGGCGAGTCGGCCGGGTTGACGTATCCGCCGGTGGGGAAGATCGGGCGGCGGACGGCGAGTTCCTGGATGAACAGGAGCGCCAGCCAGAAGGAGGGCATGGCGATGCCGGCCATGGAGACGAACCGGATGACCTGGTCGGGCCAGCGGTCCCGGTACAGCGCGGCGGGGATGCCGAGGGCCAGGGCGATGACCAGCGCGCCGAGCACGCCCAGTGCCGTCAGCTGGATCGTCAGGGGCAGCGCGGTGGCGATCTTGTCGGCGACCGGCACCGACGGCGGGAAGGTCATGCCGAGGTCGCCCCGGACCAGGTCGCCGAGGAAGTGCAGGTAGCGCAGCGGCAGCGGGTCGTCGAGGCCGTTGGCGGCCTTGAACGCCGCGACCTGCGCGGGGGTCGCTTGGTCCCCGAGGACGGACAGCGCCGGGTCGATCGGGGAGAACTGCATGATCACGAAGACGAACAGCGTGATGCCCAGCCCCAGGGGGATCAGGGTCAGGAGGCGTCGCGCGACCAGGCTCAGGACGGTCAGCATCGTGTCTCTCTCTCGTCACGGGGCACCGGAGGCCCCGCCCCGCCCCCGGGGAGGCGGGGGGGGGGGGGGGGCCGGGGGGTGGTTCCGCGCCCCCCGTCCCCGGGTCCCCCCCGGGGGCCCATAGGAAGTGGACCACTCTGTACTGCAGTCACACCG
>NZ_JBSGDY010000156.1:0-15020 GCF_053602615.1 Micromonospora sp. NPDC004336 | reverse complement strand
CCCGCCCCGGCCCACCGCCGGCGCGCGCCGGGCCGCCCGGGCCGCCGCGTCGCCGCGCCGGATCTGCTCCACCACGCCCAGCAGGCGGGGCATCGACAACTTCGGGGCGGTCAGCGGGTCGAGCGTCCGGGTCGCCACCGACACCCGGGCCGGTGCCCGGCGGGTCTTCGGGCGGGCCAGCACCGCCGCGCCGCTCGCGTCCTCGGGCACCGGGGCGTACCCGGCCTCGCGCAGGGCGGTCAGCATCCGGCCCACCTGGTACGGGGTCGACAACACCGTCGGCGCGAGCCGGCGCAGCGCCAGCGACTCCAGCCGCCTGTCGGCGAGCACCTCGGTCAGCAGCGCCTCGTCGTCGCTGCGCACGTACGCCCCGGCGGAGCCGACCCGCAGCCCGCCGTGCTTGCGGGCCACGTCGTCCACCAGGTATGTCAGCCCCTGGGGAACCGGGGTGCGGGAGCGGCGCCGGAACAGGGCGTGCAGGTCGTCGGCCGAGTAGCCGGCGTCCAGGGCCCGGCGCACGCTGGCCGTGGTGACCCGGTGCACGCTGGCCCCACCGGCCGACTCGTGCTCCGCCACCACCTCCAACTCGGCGGCGAGCGTCGGGTCGGGCGGGCCGGGCACCACGACCGTCAGGTCGGCCTGCACCAGGAAGTGGTCGACGGGGGCGGGCAGCAGCGCGTCCAGCGCGCGTACCGCACCCGTCCCGTCGCCGTCCTCGCCGTCGGCACGCAGCCCGAGCGGGTCGTCCGCGCCCCGCTCGTCGGCGGCGCCGACGTCGGCCAGCAGCAGCCGCCCGTACGAGGTGATCGCCCCCAGCCCGGTCACGCCCAGCGTGGCCGCCTCGGCCAGCACCTCCCGGTGCGCGGCCTCCCGCCCCCGGCTGCGGCGCGGCGCCCGCCAGTCCAGCAGGGACTGCACCTCCTCGGGGGTGGGCGCGGTGGCCGGCTCCAGGTCGGCGAGCACCCCGAGGACCGCGCGTCGGGCGGCCGGCGCCCCGGCCCGTTCGGCCTCGGCCGAGAGCACGGCGATCGGCCGGTCCCGGTCGTCCCGCTGCCCCGCAAGCCCCGGCTGCCGGGTCATGGTCAGCCACGCCCGGGCGAGCTGCTCCCAGCGCTGCGCCAGCGTGCCGGCGCGCCACACCTCGTACCCGGCGGTGGGCAGGATCTGCTGGTCGGCGCCGTAGCGGGTGGTGGTGGCCCCGGGCAGGTCCACCTCGCCGACCAGTCCGGCCGCGTACGCCGCCTCCAGCAGCAGGGCGGCCGTCGGCTCGTCCACCCCGACGGCCTTGGCCAGCCGGCGCAGGTCGCGTACGCCCAGGCCGCCTGAGCGGAGCACGGGCGCCGGTTCGGCGGCGAGCTGCTCCAGCAGCGCCTCGGCGTGGCGTACCGCCTCCATGGTCTGCCCGGCCCCGGCGGAGTCGGCCGCCTTCGGCTCGCGCGGCGGGGTGGCCACCGGCGGTGGGCTGGTCCGCAGCGGACCGAGCGGGCCGCTGTCCCGCCGCAGCAGCAGGCCGACCTCCCGGGGCAGCTCGACCGTGCCGCCGGCTCCGGGCCTGCCGCCCGAGACCGGCACCAGCAGGTGGTGGTCGACCAGCCAGCGCACGGGCGAGCCGGTCGGCGCGCCGCCGTTGGTCGCGTCCGGGGGCAGGTCGTCCTCCGCGCCGATGGGCGGGGCCTGCAGCGCGCCGGCCGGCACGCTGCCCACCGGCGGGCCCGCGGCGAGCCGGTCCAGGATCGCCCGGGCCGAGGGCGGCGCGGCCAGCAGCGTCCGGCGCAGCTTCGCCGGGTCCGCGCAGAGCGCCGCCGCCCGCGGGTCCAGCTCCGCCGCCGGTCGGCCCAGTCCCGCCGGGTACGGGGAGACCTCGTCGACACTCGCCACCACGTGCAGGTCGCTCTCGGGGCCGTGCAGCAGGAAGAGCGCGCGCAGCCGGTTCACGGCGGCGCGTACGGAGGTGGGGGCGGGCGGGTGCGGCCCGGTGGTGGCCATGGCGAGCACCGCGTCGGTGGAGGTGGTCCCCCCGGCCCCGACCCGGGTGAGCCGGGCGGCGTCCAGGACCTGCAGGGTGAACTGGTCCAGCCCGTCGAGCGCGCGGGCCACCGAGACCCGGGACTGGGCCCGGATGGCCAGCGCGGAGACGTCGGCGGGCACGGGCACGACGAGGTCCGGCCGCAGTTGCAGGAGGGCGGCGAGCGACTCGTCGGGCAGCGACCGCAGGTGGTCGGCGAGTGAGATGGTCATCGTCGTTCCACGCTAGCCCGGCAGGGGGTCCTCCCGCCCCTCGGACGTCCGGCTGGCCCGAGGCGATGGACGGGTAGGTTCCTCCGCATGCCCGCACTGACGGTCGGATTCGACCTCGACATGACCCTGGTCGACTCGCGCCCCGGCATCGCCGACACCTTCCGGGCGTTGACCGCCCGGACGGGGGTGCGGGTGGACGCGGAGGTCGCCGTGTCCCGACTGGGTCCGCCGCTGCGTACCGAGCTCGCCCACTGGTTCCCGCCGGAGCAGGTCGACGCGGCCGTCCGGACGTACCGCGAGCTCTACCCGGCGTACGCGATCACGCCCACCGTCCCGATGCCCGGCGCCCGCGCCGCGATCGACGCGGTACGCGGACGCGGCGGCCGGGTGCTGGTGGTGACCGCCAAGCTCGGCCGCCTGGCCCGGCTGCACCTCGACCACCTCGGGCTGGTGGTCGACGAGGTGGCCGGCGACCTGTTCGCCGAGGAGAAGGCGACCGCGCTGCGCGAGCACGGCGCCACCCACTACGTCGGCGACCACGTGGCCGACATGGCCGCGGCGCGGGCGGCGGGCGTGCCCGGCATCGCGGTCGCCACCGGCCCGTGCCCGGTCGAGGAGCTCCGCGCGGCCGGCGCGGCGGCGGTGCTGGATGATCTCACCGCGTTCCCGGCGGCGCTGGACGGGATGATCCGGCTAGCCTTGGAGCGGTAGACGTCTCAAGCTCAAGCGAAGCAGGGGTTCTCAGGTGCCGACGGGTCGAGTGAAGTGGTTTGACGCGGCCAAGGGATACGGGTTTGTCACCAGTGACGAGGGTGGCGACGTGTTCCTTCCCAAGACCGCGCTACCGGCGGGTGTCACCGACCTCAAGGGCGGTCAGCGGGTCGACTTCAGCGTGGTGGACAGCCGCCGGGGCGCGCAGGCGATGGGGGTGAAGCTGCTCGACGCCCCGCCGTCGGTGGCGGAGCTGCGCCGCCGGCCGGCGGAGGAGCTGCACGGCCTCGTCGAGGACATGATCAAGGTGCTGGAGGCGAAGGTCCAGCCGGACCTGCGGCGGGGCCGTTTCCCGGAGCGCAAGACCGCCCAGAAGATCGCTCAGCTGGTCCACGCGGTCGCCCGCGAGCTGGAGGTCTGAGGCACGAGCCCGGCGGCGGCGGCCCGGCCGAGCAGCGCCTCCACGGCGGCGAACCCGGCGTCCCCCAGGTCGGCGGTGAACTCGTTGACGTAGAGGCCGATGTGCCGGTCCACCACGTCGGGCTCCATCTCCTGCGCGTGCGCCAGCACGTAGTCGCGGCTCGCCGCCGGGTCGGCCCAGGCCCGGCGGACCGACTCGCGGATCCACCCGGCGGCGGCCTCCGGGTCCACCGCGCCGCGCCGGGCCAGGATGGCGCCGAGGGGGATGGGCAGGCCCGTGTCGGCCTCCCACCACTCGCCCAGGTCGACCAGCGCGGTCAGGCCGTGCCGCGGGTAGGTGAACCGGGCCTCGTGGATGACCAGGCCGGCGTCGTACCGGCCGGCGGCCACGCCCGGCATGATCTCGTGGAACGGGACCACCTCGATGCGTGCCGGGGGTCGGTCCGCCGCCCAGAGCCGGAAGAGCAGGTACGCCGTCGTCCGGTCGCCGGGCACCGCCACCGTGGCCCCGCTGAGGTCGGCCCGCCCGCTGCCGCCGTCGTTGCTGCTGCCGGTGCCGCCGCCGCTGCTGCTGCCGCCGGTGTCCTCGGCGTTGTGGGTGCCGGCGGTCAGGTCGGCGCGGTCGCCCCGGGTCAGCACCAGCGGGCCGCAGCCACGGCCGAGCGCGCCGCCGCAGGGCAGCAGGTGGTAGTCGTCCAGCAGCCACGGCAGCGCGGCGTAGCTCACCTTCACCAGGTCGAACGCCCCGCGCTCGGCCGCCGTGTTGGTCACGTCGACGTCGGCGTACGTCACCTCGACCGGCGGCGCGCCGGGCACGAGGCCGTGCACGAGGGCGTGGAAGACGAACGTGTCGTTGGGGCAGGGCGAGATCGCCAGCGAGAGCGCCACGCCCCCACGGTAGCCCCGCCCCCGGCGGTCCAGTTCCGCCCGGTCCCCGTGACTGTGACGGACCCCGCGACTCTGAGACGTCGGGCCTCGGATGCGGTGCTTGCGTCTGGGGATGCGGTGCTTGCGTCTGGGGACGCGGTGCTTGTGTCTGGGGTGCGGTGCGTCCATGGATATGCATGCGGCCGCTTTCGAGCTGATGTCGTAAACGATTCATCCACCGTCCGACGCCCATCCGCCGACCACCCCACCGCCGATGCTCGGTGGGGTGGTGCCGATCAGGGTGCAGAGCAATGCCGGCCTCGCTGTTGCCCCTACGCCCGGCTTTCCTCGCTGGCGTGCCTGCTTCGGCGAGACGCGCACGCCGTGTTTGTTCGCGTGGGGCGTTGCCCGTGCGTTCTGCCCGGCGTTCGCCGTTGATGTCGTAAACGATTCAGCTCGACAGCGTCACGACAAGGTATGCACCGCCCGATCCGAGGTTGTCCACAGGGTTGTCCACAACTTCGGGAGGGCTGTTGAAGAGGCCGCACCGGACCGCGAGCATGGTCTGGTGGGAGAGCTGAATGAGGCGGTTGACCTGGGCGCGGCCCTTCGGTCCCTGCGGCGTCTCGCGGACCTGAGCCAGCGGGAACTGGCCGAGCTGTCCGGGGTGCCGCAGGCCACCCTGGCCCGGATCGAGTCGGGGCGGGCGACCGATCCCAGGTTCCGCACGGTGGAACGGCTCGTCCGGGCTGCCGGCGGGAAGGTGGCGGTCAACGGGGCCGGCCGGACTGACAACGACTACGACAACCACAACGACAACAGCGACGACAACGAGAACGCCGGCGAGCCGCTGCCGGCGGTGCCGCACGACGGGCTGCGGGACGTGGCTGGCCGGCGCTATCCCGCCCACCTCGACGCGTGGGAGGTTCGGGAGCCGAGGGACTGGCCCGGTGCCTGGTGGGCGAACTGGTACAACCTGCCACCCCCGCTGTGGCCGCTTCCGGTACCGGCGGCGACATACGAGCGGAACCGTGCCTACCGGGACAAGCGCCGGTGGGCCGCGGAGATCCGGCGCACGACTCGGGTGCGCCGGGTGACGAATGGCCTGCCGGCGACGTCGTGGCGGTTCGTGGCCGAACTGCCGGGCGGCGAGCAGGTCGGTGAGCTGCGGGCCTACGAGCGCAGCCGGCACCTTATGTACGGCGAAGGCCCGAGCGACGACCGGGAGATCGTTCTCGACGGTGTCCTCGTGGCCGAGGACTACCGGCGGCTCGGCATCGGTCGCCGGCTGGTCGGCCTGCTCACCGACGAGATGGACCGGGTGGGCATCCGGAGCGCCGGGGCGGTTGCCCGATTCGACGACGTCGACCTGCTGTTGGCCTGTGGATACCAGTTGGAGGCGAGCCGGCCGTGGTCGCTGCGGCTCGAACGCAGGCCGGCGCTCGCAGACTGACGGCACGATTCCGAGCCGGTTCAGGCCAGGGCCGCGGCGCCTGTTCAGGCCAGGGCTGCGGCGGCGGTGGTCAGGGCGGCGAGCGCCTCGCGCATGCGCCAGGCGTCGCGGTCGCGGGGACCGATCGGGTTCGAGACCGTACGCAGCTCGGCGAAGGGGAGGCCGGCCTGGGCGGCGGCGACGGCGACGCCGTACCCCTCCATGGCCTCGGCGACCGCGTCCGGGTGCCGGCGGCGCAGCGCGTCGGTGCTGGCGGCGGTGCCGGTCACCGTGCTGACGGTCAGCACCGGGCCGACGGTGGCCGTCGGGAGGGCGGCCCGCAGCCGGGCGAGCAGGTCGGGATCGGCGGCGAGGGCGGTGCCCCCGCCCAGCCAGTCCGCCGGCATGCCCAGCTCGTCGACCGGGATGAAGCCGGCCGGCGACTCGGCGCCCAGGTCGGCGGCCACGGCCACGCTGCCGAGCACCGTGGCGCCCACCTCGGCGCGGCCGGTGAAGCCGCCCGCCACGCCCGCGCCGACGACGCCCCGGTAGGGCCGGCCGGCGGCCTCGGCGAGCACCAGCAGCCGGGCGGTGGTGGCGGCGGCCACGGCCGGCCCGACCCCCACCGGCAGCACAGTCGTCGTGGAATCGCCGAGGCCGGCCCGGATCGCCTCGGCCTCGGCCGGCACCGCCGTGACCACCAGCAGCCCGGTCACGAGAGCGGACCCTGCGACTCGCGGCGGGTCTCGTCGTCGGTCCCGCCGGGGCCGCCGACGGCCGACGACGGCCGGTAGATGTGGTAGCCCGGCGGGGCCAGGCCGGGGTCGTCCAGCGGCGAGCCGCCCTGCGCCGGGGCGGGGGAGGTGGGCGCGGGGTCGTACCGGTCCCCGGCGCCCGGGTCGCGCGTCTCCGCGCCGTCGGCGCCGGGGCCGTCCGGGTCGGTCCCGGCCGTCTCCTCGGCCAGCTCCTCGTCGCCCAGCGGCCGGCCGTGCAGCCGCTCGGCGCGCAGCCGGCCGGCCACCACGATGCCCCGGGCGGCGGCCACCGTGCCGACGGCGGCGGCGACGGCGATCCCGATCCGGCCGTCGAAGGGTACGAGCCCCAGCCCGCCCCCGGCGACGAAGGCGAGCATCAGCACCGTCTCGGAGTGGGCGAAGGAACTGGCCCGCAGCCGCTCCGGGATGCGCTCCTGGATCGAGGCGTCCACCGCGAGCTTGGCGATGCCGCTGTTCAGCGCGGCGACCAGACAGAGCAGGGCGACCATGGGCAGCGAGAACTTCAGCGCGGCGAGGATCGCCACCCCGGCCACGATCACCATGCCGCTCGACTGGATCGCGGCCGGCCGGTGGATGCGCAGCCGGGTGCCGACCGCCGTGGCCAGGAAGGTGCCCACGGCGAGCGCCGCGCCGACCAGGCCGAGCGCCCCCTCGTCGCCCAGGTCCCGGCCGAAGACGACGGTGGTCAGGTCGCCCGCCTTGATCGCGAAGGCCAGGAAGAGCAGCAGGAAGCCATAGACCGCGCGCAGCGTCGCGGCGCCGATCAGGGTGGCGATCACGAGCCGGCCCGCCGGCCGCCCCCGGCCCAGCGGGCGGTCGCCGTTGCGGCGGCCGAGCGCCCGCAGCGGCCGGGGCACCCGCTCCGGCGGCTCCGAGTCGGCCTTCGGCGGCAGCCGCAGGGCGATCACCATGCCGACCAGGAAGATGACCGAGGCGACCCGGAGCGGCCACTGCGGCCCGAACCAGAAGGCGGCCAGCCCGATCGGGGCGACGAGCGCGCCGGCCACCGTGCCGTAGACGCTGGCCCGGGCGCCCACCTGCGAGAGGCCCAGCCCCTCGGGCAGCAGCCGAGGGACCGCCGCGGAGCGGGCCACCCCGTAGGCCCGGGAGAGCGCCAGCACGCCGAAGGCGGCCGGATAGAGCCCGAAGCCGTGGATGTAGTCGGAGATCAGCCAGGCCAGGAAGGCGCGGCCGAGCATGGTGGCGGCCAGGGCGTACCGCCGGCCGTGCCGGAAGTGGTCGAGCAGTGGGCCCACCACCGGGGCGAGCATGGCGAACGGCACCATGGTCACCAGCAGGTAGAGCGCCACCTTGCTGCGTGCCTCGCCGAGCGGGACGTTGAAGAAGATCGTCCCGGCCAGGCCGATGGCGATCAGGGTGTCACCGGCGCAGGAGACCGCGTGCAGGTCGAAGAGCCGGACCATGCCGACCTCGCCCCCGGCGCCCCGGGTGCGGGCGTGGCCGGCCCGGCGGGTCATCCAGCGCCCACCGCTGACCGAGCCCCGGAACAGCAGGCGCACGGCCCTGATGCCGGTGCCGACGGTCTGCCCGAGTACGGACCGCCCGGAGCGGGAGAACAGCGGCATGCCCACCATCCTGGCCCATCCGGTCGGCGCACGCCGCACCACTGCGCCAGAACGTCATCGGCGGGTGCCTGTCGGTTCGCCGTACGCATGGGGAACAATGGGTGGGTGACCAGGCCCGCCTCCGCCCGCGCCGCTCGTCTCGACCAGGTCTGCGCCGTCGCCGTCGAGGTGGCGCGCGACGCCATCACCGAGGTCGAGGCCTCGGACGTCGGCGACCACCTGCAGGCCGTCGCCGAGGGCGACCGGCTCGTCACGCACTACTTCGAGTGCCGGCTCGCCGGCTACCGCGGCTGGCGGTGGGCGGTCACCGTCACCCGGGTGCCCCGCAGCCGGCACGTCACCGTCTGCGAGACGGTGCTGCTGCCGGGCTCGGACGCGCTGCTCGCGCCCGGCTGGCTGCCCTGGCAGGAGCGGCTCAAGCCGGGCGACCTCGGCCCCGGTGACCTGCTGCCCACGCCGCCGGACGACGAGCGGCTCCAGCCCGGCTACCTGCTCTCCGACGACCCGGCGGTCGAGGAGACCGCCTGGGAGCTCGGGCTCGGCCGCGCCCGGGTGCTCTCCCGGGAGGGGCGCATCGAGGCCGCCCAGCGCTGGTACGACGGCGACCACGGCCCGGCCGCGGCGATCTCGGTCGCGGCTCCCGCCGCCGCCCGCTGCGGGACGTGCGGCTTCTACCTGCCGCTCGCCGGCGCCCTGCGGCAGTCCTTCGGCGCCTGCGGCAACTTCTACGCCCCCGACGACGGCCGGGTGGTCAGCGCCGACCACGGCTGCGGCGCCCACTCCGAGACCCTGATCGAGACGGCCGACACCCCGGTCGACGAGATGCCGACGGTCTACGACGACAGCGCGGTGGAGCCCGTGTCGGTCAGCCGGGCGCCCGGCTCGGTGGAGGCGTCGGAGCCGGCGGAGCCGTACGGCCACCCCTGACGCGTCCGGCGCGGCGCCGGGGTCGTCCCGGCCGGCGCGGGCGTACGGGCGGGTCGGCCCAGGTCAGCGGCCCGCTCGGCGGCGGCGTCGGTTGGCGTCGTGCCGCATCATCACGGCGAGACCGGGGAACCCCCACAGGAAACCGGCCAGGCAGACCCACAGCCAGTCCTGGTGACCGTGCTCGGTCAGCCGGTCGCGGAACACCAGCAGCGTCAGCCCGGCGATCGCCCAGGCCGCCATCCCGGCGAGGGCGAACGGCACCATCGGCGGGTCGAGCGGCTCGGGGCGCGGTGGCTGCTCCTTCGGCACGCGGCAAGCGTACGCGATCAACTTTCCCTGCTGGCCGGTGATCTGCGACGATGCGCGCGACAACGGAAGATCAGCTGCGAGGATCTGATGAAAGTAGCGCCGCCCGACAACGGCACATCACCCGACCCCGCTCGTCCGCGTGGCGGTTTCGACCGCTTCTTCGAGATTTCCGCCCGTGGCTCGACGATGAGCCGCGAGGTACGCGGGGGCCTGGCGACCTTCTTCACGATGGCCTACATCGTGGTGCTCAACCCGCTCATCCTCGGTGGTGCCGTCGACGGCGACGGCAAGAAGCTCTCCATCCCCGCCCTCGCCGCGGCCACCGCCCTGGTCGCCGGCCTGATGACGATCCTGATGGGCGTGGTGGGCCGGTTCCCGCTGGCCCTCGCCGCCGGCCTCGGCGTCAACGCGCTGGTCGCGTACGAGATCGCTCCGGAGATGACCTGGGCGGACGCGATGGGCCTCGTGGTGATCGAGGGTGTGATCATCGCGGTGCTGGTGCTGACCGGCCTGCGTACGGCGGTGTTCCGCTCGGTGCCGACGCAGATGAAGACGGCGATCGGCGTCGGCATCGGCCTCTTCCTGACCATCATCGGCCTGGTCGACGCCGGCTTCGTCCGTCGGATCCCGGACGTGGAGAACACCACCGTTCCCGTGGGGCTGGGCATCGACGGCAGCCTGGGCAGCTGGCCGATGCTGGTCTTCGTGGTCGGCCTGCTGCTGACCGTCGTGCTGCTGGTGCGCCGGGTCAAGGGCGCGATCCTGATCGGCATCCTCGGCTCCACGGTGCTGGCGATGATCGTTGAGGCGGTGGGGAACATCGGGCCGTCGTTCGTCAACGGCGAGCCGAACCCGAAGGGCTGGGCGCTGAACGTGCCCGAGTTCCCCAAGACCTGGGTGGACCTGCCGGACCTGTCGCTGCTCGGCAACTTCAACGTGTTCGACTCGTGGGGCCGCGCCGGCTGGGTCGTCGTGCTGATGTTCGTCTTCACCCTGCTCATCACCGACTTCTTCGACACCATGGGCACGATGGTCGCGGTCGGGCAGGAGGGGGAGATGCTCGACGAGCGGGGCACCCCGCCGCGGGCGAGGGAGATCCTGCTGGTCGACTCGATCGCGGCGGCGGCCGGCGGCGCGGCGAGCACCTCCAGCAACACGTCGTACATCGAGAGCGCCGCCGGTGTGGCGGAGGGCGCCCGGACGGGCGTGGCCAACCTGGTCACCGGCGGCATGTTCCTGCTGGCGATGTTCCTGGCGCCGCTGGTCGTGGTGGTGCCGTTCGAGGCGGCGTCGACCGCGCTGGTGGTGGTCGGCTTCCTGATGATGACCGCGGTCCGCACGATCGACTGGTCCGACTACGAGATCGCCGTCCCGGCGTTCCTCACGATCGTGCTGATGCCCTTCACGTACTCGATCTCCAACGGCATCGGCGCCGGCCTGATCACGTACGTGGTGGTGAAGCTCGCCAAGGGCAAGGCCCGGGAGATCCACCCGCTGCTGTACGGGGTGGCGGCCCTCTTCGTGCTGTACTTCCTGCGCGGGCCGATCGAGTCCGTGGTGCTCTGACCACCCTGCGCTCCGGGCCGGGTCGCCGACTCGGTCACCCGGCCCGGAGCAGGGCAAACCTCCCGTGAGGCTGGTCATATCGCATCTCATTGGCCAGGCTAATTAGTTAGGCTAACTATCGTGACGGAGCGGACGGTGACGGCGAAGCGCGTGCCACCGGCGCAGCTGGCACCTCAGTTGCGTGATGCGATCACCCGACTCAACCGACGGGTCCGCCAGGCCCGGCCGGTCGGCGACCTGACGGTCACCCAGCTCTCCGCGCTCACCAGCCTCCGGCTGGCGGGCGCGCTGACGCCCCGGGAACTGGCCGACGTCGAACGGGTGCAGCCGCCGACGATGACCAAGATCGTCGCGAAGTTGGAGGAGCGCGGCCTCGTGCAGCGCACCCCCCACCCGACCGACGGCCGACAGGTCATCCTCGCGGCGACAGAGGGAGGACGGGCGGTGCTCGACCAGTTCGAGCGCGCCCGCGACGAGTGGCTGGCCCGCCGGCTGGCCGAGCTGGGCGAGGCCGAACGGGACACCCTGCGGCGAGCCGCGGAGATCCTGCAGCAGCTCGCCCGCGCCTGAGCGCGCGCCTCGCACCACCGCGCCGTCCGCCGTCCATGACGCGTACGACCGCGAGGAGGCGCACCAAGAGTGCAGGCGAAGCTGAGCACGATGTTCCAGTCCCTACAGGTCCGCAACTACCGGCTATTCGCATCCGGGCAACTGATCAAGCTGATCGGTGTCTGGATGATGTTCATCGCCCAGGACTGGCTCGTCCTCGAGCTCTCCGACAACTCCGCCACCGCGCTCGGCGTGGTCACCGCCCTCCAGTTCACCCCGGTGCTGCTGCTCACCCTGCTCTCCGGGCGGCTCGCCGACCGCTACGACAAGCGGATGCTGCTCTTCGTCGCCAACGCGTTCTGGACCGTGCTGGCGCTCGCCATGAGCCTGCTGGTGATCACCGGCCTCGTACAGCTCTGGCACGTCTTCGCGTTCGCGGCCCTGCTCGGTGTCGCCAACGCCGTGGAGACCCCCGTCCGGCAGGCGTTCGTCTCGGAGCTGGTCGGCACCTCGCTGCTGCCGAACGCGCTCTCGCTGAACGCGGCCGTGTTCAACTCCGCGCGGATCGTCGGGCCGGCCGTCGCCGGTCTGGCCATCGCCGCCTTCGACGTGGGGCCGGTCTTCCTGTTCACCGCTCTCAGCTCGATCGCCCCGCTGGTCAACGTGGTCCGCATGCGCCCGGCCGAGCTGCACCGGGAGGCGCTGCCGCCGCGCGACGAGCGGGCGTCGGCCAAGGTGGTCGACGGGCTGCGCTACGTCTGGCGCCGCCCCGACCTGCTGCTGCCGATGGCGGTGATGTCGGTGATCGGCATGTCGCTGTTCAACTTCCAGCTCACCCTGGCCGCGCTGGCCAAGACCGTCTTCAAGACCGGCGCCGCCTCGTTCGGGCTCTTCAGCACCGCGCTGGCCGTCGGCGCGCTGGTCGGCGCGCTCGCCGGCACCGGGCGGCGCAGCCGCCCCTCGGTCTGGCTGGTGCTCGGCGCCGCCGTCGGCTGCGCCAGCTTCGGCACCCTCGTCGGGCTCGCCTCGGCGTACTGGATGGTGGTGGCGCTGCTGCTGCCCACCGGGTTCTTCATGGTGTTCTTCGCCCAGGCCGCCAACCAGCGCGTCCAGCTCGGCACCGACGCCGCCTTCCGGGGCCGGGTGATGGCCCTGTGGGTGCTGGTCTTCCTCGGCACCAACCCGGTCGGCGCGCCGCTGATCGGCTGGGTCGCGGAGACCTACGGCGCCGGCGCCAGCATCTGGATCGGCGGCCTGATCTCGCTGGCCACCGCCCTGATCGCGCTCACCTGGCAGCTGCGTCGCTCCGGCGCCCGGCTGCGCTTCCGGGTCCTGCCGATGCCGCGCTTCTACGTCACCTCCACCGACTGCTGAGCCCTGCCGCCGCCCGGATGGGATGATCCGTCCCATCCGGCGGATGGCGTGGATGCGGCCAATCCGGTGGCGGACCGCCGGGCTGGGGCTTAGCGTCGATGCGTGGAGGTCGGACGCGGGTTGCTGCTGGTCCTTGCCTTCGTGGGCGTGGCCAGCCTGCCGGCGGTGATCGCCCTGATCTTCTGCGCCGACGAGATCATCGACCGGGTCGCCTGCGGGTGGGCCGAGTGGCGCGACAACCGGCGCGAGCGGCGCACCATCGCCCAGCTCGACCGGGCCGTCGAGGCTGACGCGCTGACCCGCGACATCGACCTCACCGACTTCGACCGGCCCGACCGGCGCCCGCTGGAGCGACTCGCCGCCGACCTGCGGCTCCTGCGCGGCCACGGCGCCAGCGGCGAGAGCCGGCAGCCGGTCTGGCACGCCACGGTGCTCCGGGCGTACGACGACCGGCTCCGGCAGGCCTGCCGGGCGCTCGGGATCGCCGAGCACCTCGCCGAGCTGGACGGCGTCGACCTGGAGCTGGAACGGGTCCGGGTGGAGGGCCTGCTGCACGCCGCCGGGCTGACCCTGCCCGCCGCCCGGGCCGGCCACCGGCAGCGCCACCGCTGAGCGGCGGACCGGCTTGAGGCTCTTCGCCGCGGTCTACCCGCCGCCCGGGGCGCTCGCGCACCTCGGGGAGCAGGTCGCCCGGCTGCGGGTCGGCGCGGCGGCCGCCGCCGGCGTAAACGTCCGGCTCGCCGACCCGGCCACCGCGCACGTCACCCTCGCCTTCCTCGGCGACGTCGAGGCGGGCCGGCTGGTCGACGTGGAGAGCGCGCTCGGGCTCGCCGCCGAGTGGTCCCGCGACGGCCGTACCGCCGCGCCCCGGCTCCGGCTCGCCGGCGGGGGGCGCTTCGGCCGGGGGCGGTTCACGGTGCTCTGGGTGGACCTCGGGGGCGAGGTGGAGCAGCTGCGGGTGCTCGCCCGGCTGATCCGCTCCCGGCTGCGGCACGCCCGCCTGCCGTACGACGAGAAGCCGTTCCGCCCGCACCTCACCGTCGCCCGCCCCGGCGACCGGGTGCCCGAGGTGGACGTGACGGCCGACGTGGCGACCCTGGGCGGCTACGCGGGCCCCGAGTGGCCGGCCGCCGAGCTGGTCCTCGTACGCAGCCACCCGGGTCCCCGCCCCACCTACGACCGGCTGGCCGCCTGGCCCCTCTGAGGCTCCCTCCCGGCTACCAGGCCCACGCCTCCGGGCCGGGACCGCCGTTGCCGATCGGCGGGAAGAGCTCGTCGAGCCGGCTGAGGGTGTCCCCGTCGAGGGTGACGTCGAGCGCCCCCAGGGAACGGTCGAGCTGGTCGGCGGTGCGCGGGCCGATGATCGGGGCGGTCACCCCCGGCCGCGACAGCAGCCAACCGAGCGCCACGTCCGCCGGGTCGTGCCCCAGCTCGCCGCAGAGCTTCTCGTACGCCTCGATGGTCGGCCGGTGCTCGGCCAGCGCGTCGGCGGACCGGCCGCTGGCGCCGCGCGCGGCCCCGCCCTCGGCCATCTTCCGCAGCACCCCGGCGAGCAGCCCGCCGTGCAGCGGCGACCACGGGACGACGCCCAGCCCGTGGTGCTGGGCGGCGGGCAGCACCTCCAGCTCGACGTGCCGGGTGAGCAGGTTGTAGATGCACTGCTCCGAGACGAGGCCGAGGAAGTGCCGCTTCGCCGCCGCCTCCTGCGCCACCGAGATGTGCCACCCGGCGAAGTTCGACGACCCGACGTAGAGCACCTTGCCCTGGGCGACCAGGGTCTCCATGGCCTGCCAGATCTCCTCCCACGGGGTGCTCCGGGAGACGTGGTGCATCTGGTAGAGGTCGATGGTGTCGGTGTGGAGCCGGCGCAGCGAGTCCTCGCAGGCCCGGACGATGTGCCGGGCCGAGAGGCCCTGCTCGTTGGGCCACTCGCCCATCTTGCCGTAGACCTTGGTGGCCAGCACCACCTTCTCCCGCCGGCCGCCGCCCTGGGCGAACCAGCGACCGATGATCTGCTCGGTGATCCCCTCGCCGGTCTGCCAGCCGTAGACGTTCGCGGTGTCGAAGAAGTTGATGCCGTGTTCGAGGGCCCGATCCATGATCGCGAAGCTGTCCGGCTCGCTGGTCTGCGGCCCGAAGTTCATGGTGCCGAGGCAGAGGCGGCTGACGGACAGGCCGGTGCGGCCGAGGTTCGTGTACTCCATGGGGCCACCCTGCCACGGCGGCACGTCGAGCGCCTCGCGTCGGCTCCGGCGGTCACCGCGG
>NZ_JBSGDY010000155.1:0-15250 GCF_053602615.1 Micromonospora sp. NPDC004336 | reverse complement strand
GTGGCGTCGGGCGGAACACCGCGACGGCGGGGCGTGGGCCCTCCGGCCCGTGGCCGGCGAAGGCGGCGCCGTCGCCGATGGTCAGTCCAGGCCGCCGTAGGAGTGCAGGCCCTCGAAGAAGATGTTGACCCCGAAGAGGTTCATCAGCATGGTGAGGAAGCCGGCCACGGCGAGCCAGGCGGCCACGTTCCGCTTCACGCTCGGGGTGGCCCGGGCGTGCAGGTAGCCGGCGTAGATCACCCAGGAGATGAACGACCAGGTCTCCTTCGGGTCCCAGCCCCACGGCCGGCCCCAGGCCGCCTCGGCCCAGATCGCCCCCGCGATCACCGCGAAGGTGAAGATCGGGAACGCGAAGGCGTGCAGCACGAAGGTCAGCCGCTCCAGGCCCGCCGCCGACGGCATCCGCTTCGCCAGGGTGTACGGGAAGCTCCGCCTGCCCTGCTCGTAGCCGGAGCGCATCAGGAACGCCACCGCCGGCACCGCGCCGAGCAGGAAGATGCCGGAGGCGAAGACGATGGTCGAGACGTGGATGACGAACCAGTACGAGTTGAGCGCCGGCACCAGCGGCACGATCGGCACGTAGAGCACCAGCTCGGCGGTCGCCAGCAGCAGCACCATCACCAGCGACAGGAAGAGCCCCAGGCGGCGCAGCATCGGCCGCTTCCAGAGCACCACCAGCCAGGCGGCGACACCGATCCACGAGACCGTGAGCACGAACTCGTACATGTTGCCCCAGGGCATCCGGTCGGCGGCGATGCCGCGCGTGACCAGCGCCCCAAGGTGCAGCAGCGCCGCCACCGCGGTGGCGGCCACCGCGACCACGCCGGCCAGCCGGGCGCGCCGGGCGGTGCGCTCGGCCGCCGCGTCGGGGCCCGTGGCGGGCGCCTCCGGCAGCCCGCCCCCGGCCGCGCCGACTCCGGCGCCGACCAGCTCGCGGGCGGGCGCGGCGACCCGGGCCCGGGCGTTGCCGAGCGCGTACTCGACGGCGTGGCTGACCATCGCGACCAGGTACGCCAGGATCGCGAACGACACCAGCTGGTCGGAGAGTGCGGACATCACTCGGCTCCTTCTCGCGCTCCGGCCCGGTCGTCGCCGTCGCGGTCGGCCTTGTCGCCGTCGCGGTCGGCCTCGTCGCCGCCGATCGCCGCCACGAGCTGGGCGAACTCGTCGGCGAACCCGGGATGGTCGGTGCGCGGCAGGCCACCGGCCTCGACCAAACTACTACCGCCCGTCGGAGATCCACCCGCGGGGTCCGCCGGAACCATCCGGAAGAAGACCCGACGGCGCCGGCCGAACAGCGAACCCATCAGGCCGACCAGCAGCACCGCGGAGCTGACCAGCAGCAACGTCGAGCCCGGGTCGTGGCGGACCGACAGCGTGACGTACGGCCGGGTGTCCAGGAACTCGACCTTGCTGCCGTCGTCCAGCGTCCAGGTCTCGCCCCTGCGGAGCAGCTTCGTGCCGACCTCCTTCACCTTCCCGGCGCGCACCTGCCGCTGGTCCAGTTCGTAGATCGAGCCGGGGATGCCGGCGTCCAGCCCCAGGTTGCCCCGGTAGGCGACGAGGTTCAGCGCCGGGTTGCGCTCGGTGGGGTACTCGGAGCGCGCGAACGGCGCCGACGCGGGCGCGGTCGGCAGGTAGAGACCCGAGAAGGCCATCTGGAGGTTCGGGTCCCGGTCGCCGGTGGCCGGGTCGACGTTGGCGTCCGGGAAGGCGGCCAGGCCCTCGCTGGTCAGCCCGACGTCGCCGGTGGTCAGGAACGGCACGGTGCTGGTCTGGCTGCGGCCGAACCGGTCGGTGTAGCGGATCACCGGGGCGTAGCCGTGGCCGAGCAGGTGGACGTTCGCGCCGTCGAGGCGCAGCGGCGCGTTGACCGAGAACTCGGCCCGCCGCGGCGCGCCGCCCGCCTCGTCGACGGTCACCTCGGCGTTGAAGAACTCCGGCTGGCCGGTCTCCAGGAACCGGGCGTGGAACTCGTCGAGTCGGACGCAGAAGCCGGGCAGGTCCTCGCTGCCGACCCGGGGGCCGAGCTTGGCCTCGGCGTACTGCTGCCGGGTGTTGCAGAACGCGTTCTCCTCGCCGGCGACGAGCAGCCGGTTGCCGCTCCAGCCGTACCACGAGCCGAGCGCGACGCCGACCAGCACGACCACCATCGAGGTGTGGAAGAGCAGGTTGCCGGTCTCCTTCAGGTAGCCCTTCTCCGCGGAGACCTCGTCGCCGCGGACCGCCACCCGCCAGCGACGCCGGCGCAGCGCCTCGGCGATCGCCGCCGCGCCGCCCTCGGGGGCGGGCAGCAGCGCGTGCTGCGGCAGCCGGTCCAGCCGCCTCGGGGCGGCCGGCGGCTTCGACCGCAGCGCCCGGACGTGGTCGCGCAGCCGGGGCGTGATGCAGCCGATCAGCGAGGTGAACAGCAGCAGGTAGATCGCGGAGAACCAGACCGAGCCGAACGCCTCGAAGGCGCCGATCCGGTCCAGCACCGGCGCCAGCTCGGGATGCGCGGTGAAGTAGTCCCGGACGTCCTCCGGGTTGACCCCCCGCTGCGGCAGCACCGAACCGGGGATCGCGGCGATCGCCAGCAGGAACAGCAGCACCAGCGCCGTACGCATGCTGGTGAGCTGCCGCCACGAGTTGCGCAGCAGCGCCAGCAGCCGGTTGGGCCGGCGGCGGGGCGCCTCGGCCGGCGTCGCCGGTCGCTCGTCCACGACCGTCATCAGATGCTCACCTCGCCCACCCCGACGGTGGTCTGCAACCAGATCACGAAATTCGTCCACCCGCCGGTGACCAGCGCGAGGCCGATCAGGATCAGCAGGGCGCCGCCGACCCGGGTGACCCAGCGGCTGTTGCGCCGGATGGCGCGGAATACCCCGAGCAGGCGCTGGAAGCCCAGCCCGAAGACGACGAACGGTATCCCCAGCCCCAGGCAGTACGCCACGGCCAGCACCGCGGCCCGGTCCGTCTGGCCGCCGACGGCGGCCATGCCGATCACGGCGCCGAGGGTCGGGCCGACGCAGGGCACCCAGCTCAGCGCGAATACCGCGCCGAACACCGGGGCGCCGAGGAGCCCGGCGGCGGGCAGCCGGTTGATCCGGAACTCCCGCTGCAGCCCGGGAACCACCCCGACGTAGCCCAGACCGAGCACGACGATGAGCGCGCCGACCACGATCTCCAGCGTGCGCTCGTACTCGAAGAAGACCCGGCCGACGCCGGCGAAGAGGATCGCGGTGGCGGTGAAGACGACGGTGAAGCCGGCGATGAAGAGCAGCGTGCCGGCCAGCACCCGGCCCTTGACCGCGGCGGTCGCCGGCGCGGCGCGCTCCCGCACCGCCACCCCGCCCCCGCCCTCGGTGGCGGGAAGGGGCGCCTGCGGGCGGCGGGTTTCGAGGTCGGCGCCGGCGAGACCGGTGACGTACGACAGGTAGCCCGGCACCAGCGGAAGCACGCACGGGGAGAGGAAGCTGACCAGGCCGGCGAGCGCGGCCGCGCCGATGGCGAGCAGCAGCGGACCGGACTGGGCGAGCTCCCGGAACGTCTCGCCCATCAGCGGGAACCGTTGGGCGCCGGCTGCTCGGCCGCGATCCGCTCGACGATGGGCTGGAGGCCCTCCTGCCTCACCGCGGCGCGGATCACGGCGGCGATCCGCCCCTCCCGGTCGAGCACGATGGTGGCCGGGATGGTGTTCGGCGGGATGTCCAGGGCGAGCGCCACCCGGCTGGGCGGGTCGAACAGGCTCGGGTAGCTGACCCCGAACCGCTCCTCGAAGGCGATCGCCTTGTCCCGGCTGTCCTGGATGTTGACGCCCAGGAAGGTCACCCCGGACGCCTTCGTCGCCTGGTAGGTGTTCTCCAGGTCGTCCGCCTCGGCGCGGCACGGGTTGCACCACGAGCCCCAGAAGTTGACCACGACGACCTGGCCGCGGTCCTTCGCCACGTCGTGGCTGCCGCCGGTGAGCAGCTCACCGGAGATCTTCGGAGCCGGGGACCGCTTGTCCGGGGCGCACTCGATGACGCCCTCGGGGCTGGTGTCGCAGGCCTCCTCCCGGCTCTGCGAGGAGCAGCCGGCCAACGCCACCGTCGCGACGGCGGCGAGCAGACCCGCGGTCCACCTCCGGGCGTTCATCAGGCCCCCTTGGCCGTCCGGGCTGTCGCCGACATCGCGATCAGGTGCGCGGCCGGCTCGGAGTAGCCGACGCCGACGACCTTGGCGCCGTCGAAGTGGAACGAGGTGAGGCTGGCCAGCCCGCACTGGCGCCGACGCGGGTCGTGCCAGAGCCGCTTACGCTCGACGTAGCGGCGCAGCGTCCAGATGGGAAGCTGGTGCGAGACCAGCACGGCCTCGCGCCCCTCGGCGGCCACCCGGGCGGCGTGCAGGGCGGCGAACATCCGCTCCGCGATCGCCCGGTAGGCCTCGCCCCAGGACGGGGTGACCGGGTCCCGCAGCACCCACCAGTTGCGCGGGTCGCGGAACGAGCCGTCACCCGGCGAGACCTTCTTGCCCTCGAACCAGTTAGCGCTCTCGATGAGCCGCTCGTCCACGCCGACCGGCAGCCCGAACTGCGCGGCGATCGGCTCGGCCGTCTGCTGCGCGCGCTCCAGCGGGCTCGCCACCACGTGCACGACCTCGCGCTCGGCGAGCCCCTGCGCGGCGGCCTTGGCCATCTGCACGCCGAGCTCGGAGAGCCGGAAGCCGGGCAGCCGGCCGTAGAGGATGCCCTCCGGGTTGTGCACCTCGCCGTGCCGCAGCACGTGGACCACCGTCTTGCTCACCGATGCGCCCCCTTCGTTCGCGACTGCGGGGCTCGCAGACCCGGCTCACTCCTCGCGCTCACCGCAGCCCTCTCCGTTCGCGACTGCGGGGCTCGCAGACCCGGCTCACTCCTCGCGCTCACCGCTACCCCCCGTGACCTGCCGCCGCCGCCGCGTTCGCCGCCACCGGCAGGGCGGCGGCGATCTGCTCCAGCGCGGCGTCGTCCAGCGCCGCCGAAACGAACCACGCCTCGAAGGCGCTCGGCGGCAGGTAGACGCCGCCGGCGAGCATCGCGTGGAAGAACGCCTTGAACGCCGGCACCTGCTGGGTGCGGGCGCTGTCGTAGTCGACCACGTCGGCGTCCGTGAAGAAGATCGAGAACATGTTTCCCGCGTACGACAGCCGGTGCGGGACCCCGGCGGCGGCCAGCGCGTCGGCGGCGAGCCTGCTCACGACGGCGGCCGTGTCGTCGAGCTTGCGGTAGAGCGCGTCGTCGGCCAGCCGCAGGGTGGCCAGGCCAGCGGCGCAGGCCAGCGGGTTACCGGAGAGGGTGCCGGCCTGGTAGACCGGCCCGGCGGGGGCCAGACGCTCCATGATCTCCGCGCGCCCGCCGAACGCCGCGGCCGGCAGCCCACCCCCCATGACCTTGCCGTACGTCCACAGGTCGGCGTCGGACGGGTCGAGGCCGTGCCATCCGGCGCGGGACACGCGGAACCCGGTCATCACCTCGTCGACGATCAGCAGCGCGCCGTGCGCGTGCGCGATCCGGGCGAGCTGCTGATTGAAGCCGTCGCGCGGGGCGACCACGCCCATGTTGCCGGCGGCGGCCTCGGTGATGATCGCGGCGATGTGCTGGCCCTCGGCGGCGAACGCCTGCTCCACGGCGGCGACGTCGTTGTACGGCAGCACGATCGTGTCGCCCGCCGCCGCGCCGGTCACGCCGGGCGAGTCGGGCAGGCCGAGAGTGGCCACGCCCGAGCCGGCGGCGGCCAGCAGCGCGTCGGAGTGCCCGTGGTAGCAGCCGGAGAACTTGACGATCCGGGGGCGGCCGGTGAAGCCGCGCGCCAGCCGGATCGCCGACATGGTGGCCTCGGTGCCGGAGTTGACCAGCCGCACCTGCTCGACCGGCGTACGGTCGACGATCTCGGCGGCCAGCTCGACCTCGCCCGGCGTGGGAGTGCCGAAGCTGGTGCCCCGGGTCGCGGCGGACCGGATCGCCTCCACCACCTCGGGGTGGGCGTGGCCCAGGATCAGCGGCCCCCAGGAGGAGACCAGGTCGACGTAGCGCCGGTCGTCGGCGTCGTAGAGCCAGGGACCCTCCCCCCGGACCATGAAGCGCGGAGTGCCGCCGACGGCACGGAACGCGCGCACGGGGGAGTTCACCCCGCCGGGCACGATGGCCTTGGCGCGGTCGAACAGGGCCTCGGAGGCCGGCGCATCGGCCGGGTAGCGGCCAGATCCGGCGGGAAACATATCGGTCACGATGCCGCCATTGTGTCAGCGTCGGGCGGCGAATCGGCAGGCACCCCGCACCGGGGTTACCAGTCTCACCCGGCCCGGCCACTCGCGGCTTTCCCGGGTCGGCCACTCGCGGCTTCCCCGGCCCGGCCACTCGCGGCTTCCCCGGGCCGGCCGCTCGCGGCCTTTCCCGGCCCGGCCACTCGCGGCCTTTCCCGGCTGGCTGCTCGCCGCTTTCCCGGGCCGGGTGATCGCAGCGCTTCCGGGTCGGGTGCTCGCGCTTTCCGGCTGGCTGCTCGCGGCTCTCCTGGGCCAGCTGCTCGCAGCTTTCCCGGGTCGGGTGCTCACGGCTTCCCGGATCGCGTGCTCGCGGGCTTCCTGGGTCGGGTGCTCGCGACTCTCCTGGGCCAGCTGCTCGCAGCTTTCCTGGGTCGGGCGCTCGCGGGCTTCCTGCGCCGGCCGGTCAGCGCCTCCGCCGGCGGGGGCGCTCGCCCCGTGGGCCCGGTCGCCGTCGCTCGACAGGCCGGGTCGTCCGGATCGCGCTAGGCTGACCGGGTGGATCGTGCCGAACTGTCCATCACGCTACACCGGACGGGCGACGAAGCTGTGCTGCGCCTGGCCGGTGAGATCGACATGCTCACGGCCGCCCAGCTGTCGACCGTCGTCAACGAGGTCCTCGCCGACCCGCCACCCCGGATCGTCCTCGACCTTGGCGGAGTCACCTTCTGCGACTCCCAGGGGCTGGGCACCCTCGTCGTGCTCAGCCGCAAGGCCAGCCACGCGCAGAGCCTCCTGATCCTGACGAACGTCGGCGACTTCCTGCTCCGCGTCCTAGACATCACCGGCCTCCGCAGCGCCCTGATGATCCGCAACGACCAAACCACGGGCTAACCCCTCCCACCCCCGACGCCCCCTCACGCCCTCGCCCGCGCCCCTCCCCCGGCCCGCGATCTTGCACTTTCGGCCCCCCATTCGTGCACTTCGCGCGTTTTGTCGGGGCAAAAAGTGCAAGATCGACGCGGCGAGGGGCGAAGAGCGAGGGGTGCGCGGCGCGGGGCGAGGGGCGCGGGGGGAGGGGGCGGGGGTGGGTTAGGGGGTGTTGCCCCAGCGGGCCTGTTCGAGGAGGTCGACGGCGCGGTCGCGGGCTTCCGGGTCGTCCGTACGCAGCATCGCGGTGGCCTCGTCGACGGCGTCGGTCAGCGTCCGCCACTGCGCGTCGCGCTCCCGGACCAGGTCGGACTGGGCCGCCAGCTGCCGGGTCTTCACCCACAGCTCGACGAAGACCGACACCTTGGCCCGCAGCACCCACGGGTCGAACGGCTTGGTGAGGTAGTCGACGGCGCCGACCGCGTAGCCGCGCAACGCGAGCTGCGCGTCGCGGTCGGCGGCGGTGAGGAAGATGATCGGCACGTGCCGCGTACGCTCGCGCCGCTTGATGTGACTGGCCGTCTCGAAGCCGTCCATGTCCGGCATCTGGGCGTCCAGCAGGATCACCGCGAAGTCGTCGACCAGCAACTGCTTCAGCGCCGCCTCGCCGCTCTCCACGGCGACGGACTGGACCGGCAGCCCCTGGAGGATCGCCTCCAGCGCCATCAGGTTCTCCCGGCGGTCGTCCACCAGCAGCGCCTTAGCCATCTGGGTCACGAACTCTCCTCGCTCCGGCTGCCGCTGATCCAGGACGACATGAGCTCGATCAACTCGTCCAGGTCGACGGGCTTGGTGATGTAGTCACTTCCCCCGGCCGCCAGCGCCGACTCGCGGTCGCCGGGCATGGCCTTGGCGGTCAGGAAGACGATCGGCAGGTCGGCGAACCGGTGGTTGCGCCGGATCTGTCGGGTCGTCTCGTAACCGTCCTGGTCGGGCATCATCGCATCCATCAGGACGATCCCCACCTCCGGATGCTCGGCCAGCAGGCGGACGCCGTCCGCCCCGTTGTCCGAGTACAACACGGTGAGGCCGTGCAGTTCCAACGCGCTGGTCAGCGCGAAGACGTTCCGCACGTCGTCGTCGATGATGAGCACGGTCGCCCCCTCCAGCCGCCGGGTGGCCGGCGTGGAGGCCGGTTCGGGCAGCTCCGGCGGCGGCATCAGCAGCGACGACGGCAGTCCCGCCCGGGCCGGCGACGGCGGCAGCGGCGCCACCACGGCGTCCGGTGCGAGCACGTCCGGCACGAAGAGGGTGAAGGTCGAGCCCTGCCCGGGAGCCGACGACACGGCGATGCTGCCGCCCAGCAGCCGGGCCAGGTCACGGCTGATCGACAGCCCCAGCCCCGTGCCGCCGTAGCGGCGGCTGGTGGTGCCGTCGGCCTGCTGGAACGCCTCGAAGATCAGCGACAGCTTGTCGTCGGAGATGCCGATGCCGGTGTCGACCACCGTGAAGGCGATCACCTGCCGCGCGTTGGTCAGCGCCGGCACGTCGAAGACCGCGTTCTCGGGCGCCGGCGCGATCCGCAGCGTCACCGCGCCGTTGTCGGTGAACTTGACCGCGTTGGAGAGCAGGTTGCGCAGGATCTGCTGGAGGCGCTGGGCGTCGGTGACCACGGCCGGCGGCAGGTCCTTGCTGATCCGCACCTGGAAGTCCAGGCCCTTCTCCTCGGCCTGCGGCGCGAACGCCTGCTCGACGTAGCCGCGGATCTCGTCGAACCGGACCTCGGTCGGCTCGACGTCCATCCGTCCCGCCTCGATCTTGGACAGGTCGAGGATGTCGTCGATCAGCGACAGCAGGTCGGAGCCGGCGCCGTGGATCGTCCGGGCGAACTCGATCTGCTTCGGCGTGAGGTTCCGCTCCGAGTTCTCGGCCAGCAGGCGGGCCAGCAGCAGGAGCGAGTTCAGCGGCGTACGCAGCTCGTGGCTCATGTTGGCCAGGAACTCCGACTTGTACGCCGACGCCCGGGTGAGCTGCTGCGCCTTCTCCTCCAGGCCGAGCCGGGCCAGCTCGATCTCCCGGTTCTTGGTCTCGATGTTGCCCTTCTGCTCGGAGAGCAGCTGCGCCTTGTCCTCCAGCTCGGCGTTGGTGCGCTGGAGTTCGGCCGACTGCTCCTGCAGCTCGTGGGCGAGCCGCTGCGACTGCGCCAGCAGCTCCTCCGTACGCCGGTTGGCCTGGATGGTGTTGACCGCGATGCCGGTGGTGAGGACCAGCCGATCCAGGAACGACAGGTGCAGCTCGGAGAAGGTCGTGACGCTGGCGAACTCGATCACCCCGAGCAGCTCGCCCTCGAAGAGCACGGGCAGCACGACCAGGTCGGCCGGCGGCGTGTCGGCGAGGCCGGAGCGGAGCGTCAGCTTGCCGTCGGGGATGCCGCCCATTCGGATGGTCCGGCGGGAGAGGGCGGCCTGCCCGACGAGCCCCTCGCCGGGCCCGAAGGTGACGTCGTGTCCCCGGGCGACGTAGCCGTACGAGGCGGTCAGCCGCAGCCGCATCACGCCCTCGGAGTTGTCCGCCAGGAAGAACGCGCCGAGCTGCGCGTCGACCAGCGGGGTCACCTCCATCATGATCATGCGGCAGACCTCGCCGAGGTCGCGCTGCCCCTGGAGCAGCCCGCCGATCCGGGCCAGGTTGGAGTCGAGCCAGCCCTGCTCGGCGTTCTTCTTGGTCGTCTCCCGGAGGGTGACGATCATCTGGTTGATGTTGTCCTTCAGCTCGGCGACCTCGCCCTGCGCCTCGACGGCGATCCGCTGGGTCAGGTCGCCCCGGGTCACCGAGGTGGAGACCTGCGCGATGGCGCGCAGCTGGGTGGTGAGGGTCGAGGCGAGCTGGTTGACGTTCTCGGTGAGGTCCCGCCACGTACCGCTGACGCCCTTGACCTGGGCCTGGCCGCCCAGCTTGCCCTCGATGCCCACCTCGCGCGCCACGCGGGTGACCTCGTCGGCGAACGACGAGAGCTGGTCGACCATCGTGTTGACCGTCGACTTCAGCTCCAGGATCTCGCCCTGCGCGTCGACCGTGATCTTCTGCGACAGGTCGCCGTTGGCGACGGCCGTGGTCACCGAGGCGATGTTGCGCACCTGCGACGTCAGGTTCGACGCCATCGAGTTCACGTTGTCCGTCAGGTCCCGCCACGTACCGGAGACGCCCTTGACCTGAGCCTGCCCGCCCAGCTTGCCCTCCGTGCCCACCTCGCGCGCCACCCGCGTCACCTCGTCGGCGAACGACGAGAGCTGGTCCACCATCGTGTTGACCGTCGACTTCAGCTCCAGGATCTCGCCCTGCGCGTCGACCGTGATCTTCTGCGACAGGTCGCCCTTGGCTACGGCGGTCGAGACCTGGGCGATGTTGCGGACCTGGGCCGTCAGGTTGGACGCCATCGAGTTCACGTTGTCGGTCAGGTCCCGCCAGGTGCCGGCGACGCCCCGCACCTGGGCCTGGCCGCCCAGCTTGCCCTCCGTGCCCACCTCGCGCGCCACCCGCGTCACCTCGTCGGCGAACGACGAGAGCTGGTCCACCATCGTGTTCACGGTCGACTTGAGCGCCAGGATCTCGCCCCGGGCGTCCACGGTGATCTTCTGCGACAGGTCGCCCTTCGCCACGGCCGTGGTCACCGAGGCGATGTTGCGCACCTGCGACGTCAGGTTCGACGCCATCGAGTTCACGTTGTCGGTCAGGTCGCGCCACGTACCGGAGACGCCCTTGACCTGGGCCTGACCGCCCAGCTTGCCCTCCGTGCCCACCTCGCGCGCCACGCGGGTGACCTCGTCGGCGAACGACGAGAGCTGGTCCACCATCGTGTTGACGGTGTTCTTCAGCTCCAGGATCTCGCCCTGCGCGTCGACGGTGATCTTCTGGCTCAGGTCGCCCTTCGCGACGGCGGTGGAGACCTGCGAGATGTTGCGGACCTGGCTGGTCAGGTTGCCGGCGAGCTGGTTGACGTTCTCGGTCAGGTCCCGCCAGGTGCCGGAGACGCCGCGCACCTGGGCCTGGCCGCCCAGCTTGCCCTCGATGCCCACCTCGCGCGCCACGCGCGTGACCTCGTCGGCGAACGACGAGAGCTGGTCCACCATCGTGTTGACGGTGTCCTTGAGCTCCAGGATCTCGCCCTGCGCCGCCACGGTGATCTTCTGCGAGAGGTCGCCCCGCGCCACCGCCGTGGAGACCTGCGCGATGTTGCGCACCTGCGACGTCAGGTTCGACGCCATCGAGTTGACGCTGTCGGTCAGGTCCTTCCAGGTGCCCGCCACGTTCGGCACGTCGGCCTGGCCGCCCAGCTTGCCCTCGGTGCCCACCTCGCGCGCCACCCGGGTCACCTGCTCGGCGAAGAGCCGCAGGGTGTCGGTCAGGTAGTTCATCGTGTCGGCCAGCTCGGCGACCTCGCCGCGCGCGCCGACCGTGATCTTCTGCGACAGGTCGCCCTTGGCCACCGCCGTCGCCACCTGGGAGATCGACCGCACCTGGCCGGTCAGGTTCGACGCCATGGTGTTCACCGAGTCGGTGAGGTCCTTCCAGGTGCCGGCGACGCCGCGCACGTCGGCCTGGCCGCCCAGCTTGCCCTCGGTGCCCACCTCGCGCGCCACGCGGGTGACCTCGTCGGCGAACGACGAGAGCTGGTCCACCATCGTGTTGACGGTGCGCCCGATGCGCAGGTACTCGCCGCGCAGCGGCCGGCCGTCGATCTCCAGCGCCATGTGCTGGGACAGGTCGCCCTCGGCGACCGCCACGATGACCCGGGCGATCTCCGTGGTGGGCCGGCCGAGATCGTCGATCAGCGAGTTGATGGCCCGCTGGCCCTCCGCCCAGGAGCCGTCCAGCCCCTCGTCGTCCAGTCGCTCGGTGAGCCGCCCGTCCCGGCCGACGATCCGGCTGATCCGGCGCAGGTCGAGGTACTGCCGCTCCTGGAGCGAGACCACCTCGTTGAAGGCGTCGGCGACCTCGCCGGCGCGGCCCGCCCGCCGGGGCAACCGGACCTTGAGGTCGCCGTGACCGACCCGCCGCAGCGCCTCGGTCAACTCGACGAGGAGAGCCTCGTGGTCGGGCGCGGACGGATCCGCCGTCGCCGACTGTTTCGCCGTGGTCATCAGTCCTCGCTCAGCTCGGGGCCACCGACGCCTGCGACGCAGGCCATCCCATCATTGTGCCCGTGGCCCCGCCCCCGCCACGGTTGCGCAGCCGGCCGCCACGCCCGAATTGGCCGCTCGCGCACCTTACGCCCGATCCCGTGTCGCCGAGTGTGACCGGGCAGCTGCCGATCGCGCCACTCGTGGGGCATCGGCTTGGCACCCGAGCGGGCGGAGGTGGAGGATACGGGGGTGGCAGCGGAGGCGGGGCCCGCGGCGACCGGGGGCCGAGACGAGCATGTCCGGCGCGTCCGGCTCCCCGCCGACCGGCGTACGCCCGCCGCGGCGCGGGCCCTGGTGCGCTCGGTGCTCACCGAGGCACGCCTCGACGAGCTGGCCAACGAGGCGCTGCTGCTGACCACCGAACTCTCCACCAACGCCGTGGAGCACGCCCGCACCGAACTGGACATCGAGGTCGTCGCCGATCCCGTCGGGCTCACCGTCACCGTGTCCGACTTCGCGGTCGGCCCCGTCGAGGAGCTGACCGTCGGGGTCCGCAACGACGCCACGAACATCGACGAGGTCTCCGAGCGCGGCCGAGGGCTGCTGCTGGTCGACCACTTCGCCAGCCGCTGGGGCACCACCTACCTGCCGACGGGCAAGGGCGTCTGGTTCCGGCTGGACCGACCCGGCCCGGCCGGCGACGAGGAGCCGGGCGCCCACGGGCCGACGGCACCGGGCGCCGCGACCGCCGGGGGCGGGGCCGCCGCGACGGCGGAACACTCCACCCCGAGCGCGGGGGCGATGAGCGAGCTGATGCAGACCACCCCCGACCCGTACGCCGAGGATCCGCTGCCCGACTTCGCGACCAGCCTGCTCACCCGGGTGGGCGAGATGGTCGGCGCGGCCGGCGGGACGGTCCGGCTGGACCGGGGGGACGGGCAGGGCACCCAGGTGCTGGCCCGCTACGGCCGCCAGCCCCGGCCCGGCAACGAGCTGATCCGGGTGCCGCTGTCGGTGCACCGACCGTACGGCGGCGAGCTGGAGCTGGACGCGGCGCCGTCGGCGTACGCCCGGCCGCTGGCGGTGCTGATGGCCGAGCGGCTCTCGCTGCACCTGGAGAACGACCGGCTGCGCCGGGCGGACGTACGCCGGCAGGCCTGGCTGACCTTCCTCGCCGAGGCCAGCGAGCTGCTCGCGCAGTCCCTGGACGTCGAGCTGACGATGGCGCTCGTCCCGCAGCTCGTGGTGCCCCGGCTCGGGCAGTGGTGCGCGGTGCACACCACCGACGAGTGGGGTCGGCTGCGCCTCGCGGCGGCGAGCCACGCCGACGAGTCGATGCTGCCCCAGCTGCACAAGGTGCTCCAGGAGACCGACCCGGAGTCGGTCCAGGCGCGGCTGCGGGAGGCGTCGCGCAACGGCACCCAGATGCCGCTCGGCGCGCCGATGGAGGGCTTCGCCCTGCCGCTGATCGCCCGGGGGCAGCGGCTCGGCACCCTGGCCGTGGGCCGGCACCAGCGGCACCGGCACGACCCGGACGAGGTCGCCGTGCTGGAGGACGTGGCCCGCCGGGCGGCGCTGGCGATCGAGAACGCCCGGATCCACGCCGAGCGCCGCCGGGTCGCGCAGACCCTCCAGCAGTCGCTGCTGCCGCCGGTGCTGCCCGTGGTCGAGGGCATCGGTTTCGCCGCCGAGTACGTCCCGACCGGCGGCGACGCCGACGTCGGCGGCGACTTCTACGACGTGGTGCCGCTGCCGGACGGCCGTTGGCTGGTGGTGGTCGGCGACGTCTCGGGCAAGGGCGTGCAGGCGGCGACGGTCACCGGCCTCGTCCGCGACGTCATCCGGGTGCTGGTCGGCGACGGCAAGCCGCTGCCGGAGGCGCTGGCCCGGGTCAACGAGACGCTGGTCGAGCGGGGCGGCGGGCGATACTGCACGCTGGCCCTCGCGGCGGTCGGGCCCGGCGACGGCGCGCAGCTCGAGGTGTCGCTGCACCTCGCCGGCCACGATCGGCCGGTGCTGCTGCGTTCCGGCGGCGGAGCCACCTTCGTCGGCACCGGGGGCACCGCCCTCGGGCTGCTCGACTCGATCGCCTCGCCGACGGCGCGGGTCCCGCTCGACCCGGGCGACTCGCTCGTCTTCTACACCGACGGGGTGACCGAGCGACGGCGCGGCCGGGAGCTGTTCGGCACCGACCGGCTGCGCGACGCGGCCGCCCCGCTGGCCGGCTACTCGGCCGACGTGGTGGCCGCCCGCCTGCGCTCGACCGCGCTCGGCTTCTCGGCGGAGGCGCCCCGCGACGACATCGCCATCCTGGTGCTGCGCAACGACGCCGTCTGAGCCGCTCCACGGCGGGCGCGGCCCGAAGGCGTCCCGTTCGGCGTCGTCGAGCGCCGGGATGTCCGGCACCGGCCGCCGAGAGCGGCCAGGTGGCGCCGGGACGCGAGAGCCGCCAGGGGGCGGCGGGCCGCCGCGAGCGGCCAAGTGGTGGCCCGGCCCCTACAGGCCCCCGGGCAGGCGGCCCGGCGCGAGGCGGCGGTGCGGGTCGAGGTGCTCCTTGGCCGCGCGCAGCCGGGGCAGGCCGGCCAGCTCGCCCCAGAGGTCGACGGCCCGGCGGACGGCCGGCGGCGCGGACACCACCACGCACCGGCCCTGCCGGGCGAGGAGCACCCCGCGGACGGCGGCCAGGATCGAGGCGACCCGGTCGGGGGGCATGGCGCCGGGCAGGGCCGCGTGCACCACACCCAGGCCGGCCGAGCCGCGCACCGGGACGGGGGCGCCGGCGGCGTCGCGCAGCGCGTAGACGGCGGCGTGCAGGTCGGCGATCGGCACCTCGATCCGCAGCGCGGTGTCGCCCGGGCCGAACGGATAGCGCCGCCACCACTGCGGCGCCGAGTGGCTGACCCCGGACCGGCCGCCGAGGAGCGTGACCAGTCGGTCGGCGCGCTCGGCGACCTCGGCCGGACCGCCCTCCAGCAGCACCGCCAGCCGCCCGGCGCCGGCCGGCGAGCGGGTGTATCACGCGACCGACGTCGACGCCTGCCTCAAGCAGGCGGTTTCGC
>NZ_JBSGDY010000154.1:0-15359 GCF_053602615.1 Micromonospora sp. NPDC004336 | reverse complement strand
CCTCGCGATGCCCCGGGTCAACCGGGCCAGCCGGGAGGCCCAGAGGTCGGTGGGCGCCATGGGCGCCGCGCTGGAGCGGGGTGTACGTCCACGACGTCACCGACGTGGCCGCGGGACCGGCCGCCGTGGGCTACGTCGGTTTCGCCGCGGCGATGGTGGCCGGCCGGCTGGTCGGCGACGCCGTCGTACGCGTCGTGGGGCCGGCGACGACCGCCCGCGTCGCGGCGATCGTGTCCGTCGTCGGGTCGGCGGTCGTGGTGACCGCCGTGGCGGCTCCGATGGCCGTGGCGGGTTTCGTCCTGCTCGGCGCGGGGCTGTCCGTGCTGGTGCCGCTGATCCTCAGCGCGGCGGGCCGGCACGGCGGCGCCAGTGACTCCGGTTCGGCCATCGCCACCGTCAGCGCGATGGGATACGCCGGCTGGCTGCTCGCGCCCGTGCTGGTGGGCCAGGTGGCCGAGCTCGCCTCGCTGCGCGTGGCGTTTCTGACGGTCGCACTCGCCGGAGTCGGGCTCGCGCTCGCCGCCGGCGCGGTGGCCGCGCAGGCAGCGCCGGAGCGGGGAGGTGAGGCCCGCGAAGAGTGAGGTCGGCACGCGGTGACGCGTACCGACCGGCAACCGACCATCGCACCCGCCCGGGCTCTCGCATCCCGAGTGCCCGGCGTACCTCCTGGGGAGTTGACCGATGACCGCCTTCCTCTACCACTTCCACGGCCTGGGCCCGTACGACTTCTCCGCCATGTCCCCCGACGACCTCGCCCCGCTCCAGCAGCTCGCCGCCGACCGCGACGTGGAGATAGTCCCGACGATCTACCTGCGGCGGGAGAAGCTTCCGGCGCTGCGCGCCCTCGTCGAGCGCTACGGTGTCCTGTCCGCCGAGGGCGCCCTGCCGAACATCGCGGGCTTCGCGATCGAGGGCCCGCTGCTCGGCCCCGACGGCGGCATCCCCAGGAAGGGCAAGTGGCATCCGACGGCGGACGAGTGGCGCCAGCTCGCCGATCTCGGCCCGCACGGGCTGCGGTACGTGGTGATGGCCCCGGACGGCGCCGCGCTGGACGAGCCCCTCGACGACGGGATGACGTTCGCCGACCTGCTCGACCGCTGCTACGACAGCGAGGTGCGGATCGCCGTCGGGCACTTCCACCGCGACGACCCCGACCGCAGTGCCCGCCGCGTCGGCGAGGTGCTCGACTACCTGCACTCCCGCTACGAGTCGTCGCCGTACCTCGTGCTGACCGATCACCTCTACAACGACATGCCCCGCCGCTTCGCCCACGCCTGGCGGACCGAGGCGGCCCTGGCCCGCAAACCGGAGCAGCTCGCCGCCGTCATCGGCCCGACCTGGACGCGGCAGAACATCGCCGAGCTGCTCGGCCCGGTTCCCGCGGCCGTGCTCACCGCGGCGCTCGACGGCCGGCTCATGCCCTGCCTCAACTTCGACGGGCGCCACGTCGACCTCGCCATCTGCCGCCGCACGGTGGACTTCCTCGGCTGCGACCGGCTCATCGCGCTGACCGACCACACCGAGATCAACACGATGGCCGGGGAGGCGTTGACCCAGGACACCTACAGCCGGTTGCGGCTGCGCGACGACGGCGCCGTGGCGGCCGGCTCCTCCGGGTACGAGCTGCAGCGGGCGAACATGCTCTCCATCGGCCTGGACGCCACCCAGATCGACCAGTTGTTCCACCGCAACCCGAAGGCCGCGGTGGCCTACCGGCCGAAGCGACAGACCGCCCGGGTCTGAGCCGGACAGAAGGGGCGCGACGTGCGTTTTGTCTTCCTGCGGCACGGTCGGACAGCGGAGAACACCGTACGGCGAATCTCGACCAGGCGTCCCGGCCCGTCCCTGGACGCGACCGGCCGCCGGCAGGCCGCGCTGGCCGGCCGGCGGCTGGCCGCGCTGCCGGACGTGGTGGGCGTGGTGACGAGCCCGCTGCTGCGGGCGGTCGAGACCGCGACCGTCGTGGCGGCGGCGGTGCGCGCGCCGATGCGGGTTGCCGAGGAACTGGCCGAGTGCGACGCCGGCGAGATCGAGGGGCGCCTGCACGACGACGTCGCCGCGCGGATCGACGAGACCTGGCACCGCTGGCTGCGTCTCGGCGACCTCGACCATCCCTTCTCGCCGGCGGGGGAGTGCGCCCGCTCGGCGGTGGACCGGGTGGGGCGCCTGGTCGAACGGCTCGACGACCGAGACGGCACCGTCGTCCTCGTCGGCCACGGCACGCTGTTCCGGATCGTCCTTCCGCACCTGTGCGCCAACCTCACCGCGGAGTTCGTCCTCGCCGATCCCGGCATCGACAACGTCGAGCAGGTCGATGCCGTCCGGGTCGCGGGCTCGCTGCGCTGCGAGTCCTGGCGCGGCGAGCCGCTGCCCGAGCCCACCCGGGGGAGGGCCCGGTGACGGCGACGGCGCGGCCGGCCCGCGTGTCCCTGCTGACCGCCGCCCACCCACGCCGAACGGACTTCCTGCACGAGACGGCGGAGAGCATCGCCGCCCTGCGGTCGCGCCTGACCGCCAGCGGCGTCGGGGTCGAGTGGTGCCTGGTCGTCGACGGCCCCGGCGTCGACAGCGCCACGGTCGAGAAGGCCGGCCCCGACCGGGTGCTGACCCTGCCCGTCGCGCAGGGCGTGTCGGCGGCCCGCAACCACGCCCTGGCGGCCAGCACCGGTGACTGGATCTTCCCACTGGACGCCGACGACGTGCTCGACGTCGACGGCTTCGAGGCGGTGGCCACGACCCCGTACCCGGACGAGGTCGTCTGGGTGGCGACGAACCGCCGCTGGCTGGACGACCTGTCGCGTACGCCGAGATGGGTCGACCGGCCGCGGCGCTGGCGCCGGTACCAGCTGGAGGAGGAGTGGGTCTCGCCCTTTCCCTTCCACCCCAACAACATCATGGTCCGCCGGTCGGTGGCCCTCGCCGCCTTCGGCTGGCCCGGCCTCGGCGTCAACGAGGACGTCGGCTTCTGCCTCAACGTGGCGGCCGCCGGAGGGGGCCTGACCCTGCCCGCGGTGACCGTGCTCTACCGCCGCTGGCCCGGCCAGACCATCGTCAGGGCGGGATACCACGACGCGAAGGTGCACGCCTTCGCGACGATCGAGGCGGCCGTCAACGCCCGTCGCGCGCAGGCGGGCATGACGCCCATCAGCGCGCCACGGCCCAGCCCGCACTGAGGGACCGTCCGGGGCGCCCTCAACGCGGCACGGAAACGGGGCCCCGAGGCCGGCTTCGCAACGTCCCCGAGGCGGTTTCGCAACGTCCCCGATGCCGGTCGAGGCGTACGCGCGGGGCCGGTCAGCCGGCGATGGCGGCGGTCAGATCGTCGAGGGTCAGCCGCTGCAGCTCCTCCGGCGAGGGCACCCGGCGCAGCTGCCGCAGCCGCTGGGACTGCGTCTTGCGCATCGACTCGAACAGCTTGCGCGCCTCGCGGGCGTTGCCGAAGTTCGGGTCGCCCAGCCGGCGGCCGAAATACCTCGTCGACTCGGCGACGGCCTCGCCGTCCAGGTAGTACTCGTGCGACTCGGCCATCGAGCTGAGGATCCTGGACAGCTCGGCGGGCGTGTAGTTCTCGAACTCGATGGTCTTGCTGAACCGGGAGGCCAGGCCGGGGTTGGCGTCGAGGAAGTGCAGCATGTCCCCGGTGTAGCCGGCGACGATGACCGCCACCTCGTGCCGGTGGTCCTCCATCAGCTTGACCAGCGTGTCGATGGCCTCCTGCCCGAAGTCGCCGCCGGAGCCGAACTGCCGCGACAGGGTGTACGCCTCGTCGATGAACAGCACGCCGCCGAGCGCGGACTCGAACGCGGCGGTGGTCTTCTCGGCGGTGTGGCCGAGATACTGCCCGACCAGGTCGCGCCGCGCGACCTCCTTGAACTCGCCGCGCGACAGCAGGCCCAGCGCCGCGAGGATCTGGCCGAACAGCCGCGCGACGGTGGTCTTGCCGGTGCCGGGCGAGCCGGTGAACACCAGGTGGTGACTGGTCGGCGCCACCGACAGGCCGCCGCTGCGGCGCCACTCGTTGACCTGGATCTCGTCGATCAGCGCCCGCACCTCGCCCTTCACCGCGGGCAGCCCGACGAGGTCGTCCAGCTCGGCGAGCAGCTGATCCACCCGGGCCTGGTCGGCGGTGACCGGCCGGCCCGCCGCGCCCACCTGGCCGTGCCGGCGGCGGTCGCTGGTGACCAGCTCCGCCCGGGAACCGGGGGCGAGCTGGACGCCCGGCTCCGCGGTGCGCTCGGTCCGGCAGTCCGACAGCTCGCCGCCGCAGTCGGCGGCCACCGTGATGCCGGCGCCCCGGGCCTCGCTGACCACGCAGCCGCGCAGCACCGGCGAGCTGTGCTGGGCCACCGCGATGCCGACGTCGCCGATCCGGGAGATCTTGCAACTGTCGAGGGCCGGCTTGGAGTACTCGTACACGTACACGCCGCGGTAGCCGCAGTCGGTGACGCTGCAGTTGCGCAGCCGGGGGTCGGCCGAGCGGATCAGGACGCCGTCGGTGACGATGTCGACGATCTCGCAGTCGGTGACCGTGCCCTCGCAGTTGTCGAGCGACAGCCCGATCCGGGCGCGGGAGATCCGGCAGCCGGTGACCTCGAAGGTGGCCCGGCCGCCGATGTGCACCGCCGTGGCGGAGCCCGCCTCGACCGCGCAGCCGTGCAGCCCGAACGTGCCGCCGGCCACGGTGACGGCGGGCGCCTCGCGCGCGGCCAGGGTCAGCTCCCGCACCTCGACCGCGCCCCCGCGCACCTCCAGCAGCGCCTCGGCGGCATACCGGGGCAGCACGGTGACCGTGTCCCGGCCCGCCGCCGCCGTCAGCGTCAACCGCCTGCCGGAGAGAGTCAGGTTCTCGTGGTATTCGCCGGGGGCGATCGCGATGGTGTCGCCGTCGGCGGCGGCGCGGATCGCGTCGCTGATGGACGGGTACGCGCCCGCCTGGCTCGGCGAGACCTGCACGATGTTCTTCATGGCTCCAGCAGGGGGCTGAGGGGATCTTGACTCTAACAGGGACAGTCGTCAGGCGGTGCGGCCAAGCGCCTGGCCGGGTTCGGCCTCGGGCGCCTTCGCCGGCTGGGCGACGACGGCACGACGGTCGCCCGCGCGCGCGGGACGCGACTCGGTGGTGCCGTCACCCGCGGGGTCGACGATGCGGGGCCGGCCGGCCGGCTTCTGGGTCTCCTCGCCGGGCAGCGGGGGACGGTTCTTGCGGCCGCTGAGCGGTGCGGGACCGCCGCCGCCCATCGGCATGCCGCCCATCGGCGGGATGAGGGGCATGCCGCCCATGCCCGCGCCGGGCGGAACGCCGGGAGCGACGGCGGGCGTCATCCGGCCGGTCAGCGCCGAGGCGCCGAGCCCGGTGGTGGTCGGGGTGGCGCCGCCGCGGCCGAGCAGGTCCGGCGAGTTGGAGGCCCCGGGCAGCCCCACGGCGGGTCCGCCGGGAGCGCCCGGCCCGCCTAGGCCGTTCAGCCCGTTGAGGTACGCGGGCAGGGCGCTCACGGCCGACGGATCCAGCCCGACGTTCTCCATCGCCCGGCCCAGGTCCCGGGTGAGGTCCTCGACGCTCGGCGGGGGAGTGCCCAGCGAGTCGAGCAGATCCTGCTGCTGCCGGAGGGCGTCGTCGAGGCCCTGCGGCCCGGCGCCCAGACCCGGCGGTACGCCCTGCTGCGCCTCCCGCAGCCCCTTCCGCAGGTCCTCTGCCTGCTTGGCCGCCGCATCCCGCTGCTTGGCGAGCGCGTCCTCGTACTGCTTCTTCATCTTGGCCGCGGCGTCCTGCTGGGCCTTGAGCGCCTTCTCGTACTCCTTCCGCTGCTTCTTCATCGCCTCCTCGTACTTGTTCCGGATGCCGTCGACGATCTTCTGCGGGTTGCTGCCGGGGGGGCCGTTGCCGGGCCTCGGCATGCCACCGGGGGGGCCACCGGCAGCGCCCGGGGGGCCACCGCCGGGCCCGCCCGGCACGCCCGTCGGGGCCGGCCCCGCCGTGGGGGGCGGCAGCGGCGTGTCCGAGGTGAAGCCGGGGTACCGCGGCGGCGCGCTCCAACTGTCGGCAACATGAATGAGGGCGTTGGACAGGGCGTTTCCGAGCATGATTCCAATGGTGTCGTAATAATCCAGCGCGCGCTCGGCGATGTCGCTCAGTTGAAGGAAATGGTAAGCGCCGTACCATTTCTGTTTTTGGTCCTCGTATAATTGGGCCCAGTAGTCGAAGCTCGGCTTGAGGTTTTCGACAGTCGCCATGTTCTGGGTCATCACTTCTGCGGCGCTCTTGAGTAAGTGTGCCCTTGATTCCGCGCCGTCGGCCCAGGTGAGGATTGAACTGATGGCCTGCTGCATGCGCTTACGAAAACTGCTCGCTGCAGGGCTTCTCCAAGTGTCGGTGAGCTCCTCGACCGACTGCCTGAGGTCGAGTCCGGCAGTCTTTAGCGCCTTTGCGAGGCCGGCCCACCGGTCGCTACGTTCCGTCAGCAGTTCGGGCTTCATCCGCATGAAAACGTAATGCACATGCCGGAAAGCCTCGCCGGAATCGCCTTTTTCCCAGTCGCCCCGACCCGGGTCGGCCCAGTCGGTCGACTTTGGCTTGATCGGTTCGGAAAGTTTCAGTTCTTGTTGCTCATGATAGAAGTCCAGGTCGTCCACCTGGTTGCCTGAGGCGCCGTCAATCAGCCAGCCGTGGGCATCGTACGGCTTGCCGTCATCCTCGCGGATCTCGGCCTTGTTTGCGGCGTCCGCCTCTTTTCGGCTCATCGGCTCGCGAAGCTTCTGCCCGCTGTACATCTCGGCGTTGAAGTAGTTGGAGCCGACAAAGTTGATGATCTCGGCCGTGCCGGCGTACCCCTTGATCACGTCCTCGACGAACAGTGCCAGCTGCCTGCTCTGGTAATCCACGACCTTGTGGAGATATTCAAGCTCCTTGAAGTCTGCGTCCACGAGTGTGGCCAGTGTCGGTAGGCCCAGGTCCTCGGCCGTCAGACCCTTGGGAGTCGTGCCCAGGTCGTTGATGAACTCCTTGAACTGGCCGAGGCTCCCGACGCGGATGTCTGGCTCTCCCATGGCTGTCCCTCTCGGACGGTCCGGCCGGCGAACGGCGACGCGGCGAGGATATCGCGGCCGGGTACGCTCGTGAATGCCTTACTGTGGCTGGTCGGTGAGGGCGCACTGGATGAGGCGGGCGCCCTCCTTGCGGGTCACCAGCCAGCCCCGGCCGGGCGGCAGCGGCCCGAGCCGGACGTTGCCCAGCAGCGGCCCGTCGTCGCGGTCGCCGGAGAGCACCACGCCCGGCGTCGCCAGGTCGCGCAGCCGGCTGAGCACCGGGTCGTAGAACCCCCGCTGCGCGCCGCCGCTGCGCCGGGCGACGACCAGGTGCAGGCCCACCTCGCGCGACTGGGCCAGGAACTCGTGCAGGACCTGCACCGGGTTGCGGTCGGTGGCGACGAGGTCGTAGTCGTCGACCAGCAGGTACAGCTCCGCGCCCCGCCACCAGCTGCGGGCGCGCAGCTGCTCCGCGGTGACGTCGGGGCCGGGGATCCGCTCCCGCATCACCCCCGCGGCGTCGGCGAGCATGCCCGTGCTCTGCTCGCTGTTGGTGCCGTACGCCAGCAGGTGACTGGCGGGCAGCCGGCCGAGCAGCGACCGCCGGTAGTCCAGCGCGATGATCTTCGCTTCGCTCGGCTCGTACCGCTCGGCGATCGCCTGCGCGAACGCGGCCAGCAGGTTGGACTTGCCCGACTCCGAGTCACCGAAGATCAGGAAGTGCGGGTCGGCGCCGGCCAGGTCGACGTGCACCGGCCGCAGGTCGTGCTCGGCGATCCCGATCGCCAGCCCGGGCAGCCCCGGGCCCTGGGGCAGGGACCCGAACGGCACCTGGCCGGGCAGCAGCCGGACGGCGGGTGCCTCCGGCCCGTCCCATGCCGTGCGGATCGCGTCGACCAGCTCCAGGGTGGCCGGGCCGAGCTCCACCGCGTCGCTGACGCCGTCGATGCGCGGCAGCGCGGTCAGGCACTGGAACCCGTCCGGAGTGATGCCCCGGCCGGGCGACTTCTCCGGGATGTTCGCCGAGGCCCGCCGGTCGATCGCCGAGTCCGAGGGGTCGACCATCCGCAGCTCCAGCCGGGTGCCGAAGACGTCGCGGGCGCCGCCACGGATGTCGTACCAGCGGGCCGCCGAGGCGACCACGTGGATGCCGTACGACAGGCCCCGGTTGGCGATGTCGACCACCTTGTCGGCGACGTCCTCGAACTCGTTGCGCAGCGTCAGCCAGCCGTCGACGACCAGGAACACGTCGCCGTGCGGCTGGTCGGCGAACCGGCCGGCGGCCCGCGCCCGGCGGTAGGCGGCCATCGAGTCGATCTCGTGCTCGATGAACAGCCGCTCCCGCTCGTCGAGCAGCCCCAGCACCTCGGCGACGGTGCGGCGCACCTGGTTGACCTCGTGGCGGGGCGCGACGCCGCCGACGTGCGGCAGCCGGCGCAGCGCCGTCAGCGTGGCCCCGCCGAAGTCCAGGCAGTAGATCTGGACCTCGCGCGGGGTGTGGGTGAGCGCCAGACTGCAGACGAGGGTACGCAGCAGCGTGCTCTTGCCGGACTGCTGCGACCCGACCACCACCACGTGCCCCTCGGCGCCGGACAGGTCCAACGTCAGCACGTCGCGCCGCTGCTCGAAGGGCTTGTCGACGAGCGACAGCGGCACCCGCAGCCGACCGGCCAGCTCGGGGTCGGCGACGGTGAGCCCCCGATCGGGATCACGGCGCAGCTCGCCCAGCAGCTCGTCGAGCGTCGGGGCGGCGCCCAGCGGCGGCAGCCACACCTGGTGGGCCGGCGCGCCCCGGCCGTGCAGCCGGCCGGTGATGATGTCGAGCAGGCTCGGGTCGTCCGGCGCCTCCTCCACCGCGGCCGGGGCCGACGCCTCCCGCGCCTCGGCGGGCGCGACGTACGCCGAGGTGAACTCCAGGACCCGGGTGTCGGCCTCGGCCACCTCGAGCTGCTCCGCGCTGCGGTAGGCGCCGGAGACGTAGGCGGCACGGAACCGGCCCAGCGGGTCGGTGCCGAACTTGAGGTAGCCGTGCCCGGGCGCGCGGGGCAGCTCGTAGGCGTCGTTCACGCCCAGCACGGCGCGGCTCTCCGCCGGGGAGAAGGTGCGCAGCCCGATCCGGTAGGACAGGTGGGTGTCCAGCCCGCGCAGCCGCCCCTCCTCGAGCCGCTGGCTGGCCAGCAGCAGGTGGATGCCGAGGGACCGGCCGACCCGGCCGATCTGCACGAACATGTCGATGAAGTCCGGCTTGGCGGTGAGCAGCTCGCTGAACTCGTCGCAGACCACGAAGAGGCTCGGCAGCGGGGCGAGCGGCGCGCCGGCCTGCCGGGCCCGCTCGTAGTCGCGCTGTGAGACGTAGTTGCCCGCCTTGCGCAGCAGTTCCTGGCGGCGGACCAGCTCGCCGTTGATCGCGTCGGTCATCCGGTCGACCAGCGGCAGTTCGTCGGCCAGGTTGGTGATCACGGCGCTGGTGTGCGGCAGCAGGTCGAGCTTGGTGAACGTCGCGCCGCCCTTGAAGTCGATCAGGACGAAGTTCAGCGTCTCCGGGGGGTGGGTGACCGCGAGGGCGAGGACCAGGGTGCGCAGCAGTTCCGACTTACCGGAGCCCGTCGCGCCGATCAGCAGCCCGTGCGGCCCCATCCCGTCCTGCGCCGACTCCTTCAGGTCCAGTTCCACCCGCTCGCCGCCGGGGCCGATGCCGACGGGTACCCGCAACCGGTCCCGGTTCGGCCGGGGGGCCCAGGTGTCCCGCGGATCCAACGCGTGCGGATCGGCCACGCCCAGCAGTTCGGCGAGGCCGTGCTCGGCGTTCATCGCTCGGTCGCCGCCGCCGGTGCCGGCCAGCCGCAGCGGGCTCAGTTGCCGGGCGAGCGCCTCCGCCGCCGCCAGGCCGAAGCTGTCGCCGTGCCCCAGCGGCCGGACGCCGTCGAAGGTCCGCGCGACCAGCGCGCCGTCCTCGGCCACCTCCACCACCAGGGTCGACCGGTCGAAGTTGCGCGGCGGCTCGCTCGACAGGTCGATGACGGTCACGCCCTCGACGCCGCTCTCGGTCATCAGGTGGTCGGCGCCGGCGGTGTCGCCGCCGTCGACGACGACGATCACGTGCGGGCCGTTCGAGTACGACTCGGCCACCTCGACGTCGAACCGCGGTCGCGCGGCGAGCAGGTCCTCCAACATCGCCTCCAGCCCGACGATGCTCGACGCGAGCAGGCGCAGCGAGCCGAGCGCGTCGGTCGAGGTCGGGTGCTGGGCGTGCGGCAGCCACTTCGCCCACTCCCACTGGGCGCGGACCGGGTCACCGGCGCAGACCGCGACCAGCAGGTCGCCGGGGGCGTGGAAGGTGACCGCCTGCGCCAGCATGGCCCGCACCATCGTCCTCGCCCGCCGACGGTCACCCCGCAGGTAGATCCGGCCGAAGCCGTTGAGCGCCAGCACCACCGGAAGGTCGGGCAGCTCACCGTAGGTCCGCACGAACCTGCGCAGCGCCGCCGCCGCGACCGGCTCCGCCTTCTCCGGCGGCGTGGCCGGTCCGGTCACCAGCGGGGTGGCCAACGCCCGTGGTCCCAGCCCGAGACGTACGAGGCAGTAGTCGAGATCCTTCGGCCGCCGCTCCCAAAGGCGCGCGCTGTCCACCAGCCAGGTCAGCCGGTGCGGGGCCGGGTGCCGGTAGTACTCCGCCGAGCGCTGCTCGCGGGCGGTCCGGCGTACCGACCGCCGATAGGCGTCCAGTTCCCACAGGTACTCCCGGCGCGCGCCGTGCATCTCCTGTTTGGACGGACGCGAGCCGTGCATGGAGAACTGCATCATCACCATGCCGAGCGCCGAGATGCCGAACAGACCGCCGGTGATGTACGCCAACGGCCCGCCGGTGCCCCGCTGACCGGCGAAGATGAGCGCGATCGCGAGCGAGCCGGCGAGCATCGGCAGCAGCATGAGCAGCTGGGACCAGCCCCGCCCACCCGGCGCCGGGATCTCCGGCGCGGGCTCAAGAACGACCTCGCCGGTGGGATAAGGTGGCGCCGGGCGACGGGCGGGACGCCTGCGAATCACCGTAGTCAAGGACTCTTCCTCCGATGTGGACCAATCTGGCCTGTTTGGAGTGTCGAAGGTGCAGACGACGAAGGTCGGGCTGACGCGCATAGTACTGCTCAGCCCGCAACGCCGTGCCGACCTCGCCGTCCCCGGTTACCTGCCGCTGGTGAACCTCCAGCCGGCCCTGCTGCGGCACGCCGGGGTGGGGCTCGCCGACGAGGGGCTCGCCCACCACGGGTGGGTGCTGCGGCGCGCGGACGGCACACTGCTCGACCCGAACCGGTCGCTGACCGGGCAGAACGTCACCGACGGCGAGACGGTCATGCTCGCCCCGCAGGACCAGCAGTGGCCCGAGCCCGAGTACGACGACCTCGCCGACGCCGTCGCGCACGAGGCGCGGCTGCTGGGCGCGGCGTGGTCCGGCGGGCACACCCGACGTGCCGGCGCCGCGGCGACGGCGGTCGCGCTGGTCGGCGGCCTGATCGTCGCGCTCCGCGCGGGCCCGGACTGGACCGTCGGCGGCACGGGCCTGGTCGTGCTGGCCCTCGTGGCGCTCGCCGTCGCTGCGGTCGCGGCCCGGGTGCTGCGCGACGCCGGCACCGCCCTGCTGCTCTGCGTCGCCTCCTACGCCTACCTCGGCCTCGGCGCGGCGCTGCTGGGCACCGGCGCCGCGCGACTCGGCCGGCCCCAGCTGCTGGTCTGCGGCGCGGCGCTGGCCTGGGCGGCGGTGGCCGCCCTGATCGCGGTCGGCACGCACCGGGTGGTGCACGTCGCGGTGCTGGGCGCCGGCACGCTCGGCGCCGTCGGCGCGCTGCTGGCGATGGCGACCACACCGGCCGCCGCCGCCGGGATCGTCGCCGGGGTGCTGCTGCTCGGCTCGCCGTGGCTGCCCCGCCTCGCGGCCCGCCAGGGCGGCCTGCCCGTCCCGACCGTGCCGAACGTCGGCACCGAGCCGCCGGTCGACGAGCCGCTGCCGCCGCCCGACCGGATCGCCGCCGTGGTCGCCCGCAGCGACGCGTTGCTCACCAGCCTGCTGTGGTCGATGTGCGTCGCCCTGACCGGTTGCGCGGTCGTCCTGGCGCGCGAGGACGACGTCTCCGCCCGGCTGCTGGCCGCCGTCGTCGTGGTCGTGTGCGCGCTGCGGGCGCGGGCCTTCGTCGCCGTCCGGCACCGGCTCCCGCTGCTGGCCGCCGCGTTGGCCGGTGGCCTGGGGCTGCTGGCGTACGGCTGGGAGGGCGTCGACCCGGCCGGCCGCGTCCGCCACGTCCCGCTGGCCCTGGCGGCGGTGGTGCTCGTCGCGGCCGCCGCGTACGTCGCCGGGCGCACGTACGCCGTCCGGGAGCCCTCGCCGCAGCTCGGTCGGGTCGCGGACGTCACCGAGTACGTGCTGCTCGCCCTGACCGGCGTGCTCGCGGTCCTGGTCACCGGGTTGGTCGGGTACATGCGGGGTCTCGGTGGCTGAGCGCCCCGCGCGGCCGGGGCGACCGTGCTGACCCGGCGGGATCTGATCCACTCGCGGCAGTTCCTGCAACGCCGCCTGCACACCGCCCTGGTGGCCCAGCGGCCCGACCCGCTGGAGTGGTCGGGCACCCGGCTGCCCGGGGTGACCCTCGCCGCGGTGATGCTCGTGGTGATCTGCCTCGCGGGAGCGGGCATCTACGGCTACTTCCGGCCCGCCGGCGCCAAGAGCTGGACCGCCTGCGACCGGGTGATCCTCGAGAAGGAGACCGGATCGGCGTACGTCTGCGACGGGCGGACCCTCTACCCGGTGCTGAACTTCTCCTCGGCCGCGCTGTTGCGCGGGCTGGCGAATCCGCCGGTGTCGGTCAACCGCGCGTCGCTCACCTGGCCGCGCGGGCACACGGTCGGCGTGCCGGACGCGCCGAACGCGATCCCGACGGCCCGTGACCTGCTGGCCGGCCCCTGGTCGTTCTGCATGCGCCCGGCCGAACCGGGCGCCCCCGCCCGCTCCGTCGTGGTGGTCGGCGAGCGGGTGGCGGCCGGAGCGCCGCTCGCCGACGAGGCGGTCGCCGTGACGGACCCGGTGCAGCGCCAGCTCTCCATCGTCTACAAGGGGCGCCGCCACGCCGTCACCGACCGCGCGGCGGTCACCGGCGCCCTCGCGGTCACCACACCGGACGTGCTGACGGTCAGCTCGGCGTGGCTGGCCACGCTACCGGTCGGGCCGGAACTCGGCGCGATCGGCGTCGCGGGCCGCGGTGGCGCCGTGGCCCGCCTCCCCGGCGTGCGGGTCGGTCAGTTGCTGACCAGCACGGTGGCGGGCAACACCCTGCGCTACGTCGCCCGTCCGTCCGGCGTCCAGCCGATCACCGCCCTGCAGGAGGCGCTGATCCGCGCCACGGCGAAGGACACCGCCCCCTCCACCGTCGTCAACCCGGTGCAACTCGCCGGCGCGACGATCCTGGAACCCCTCGCCGAGGCGGCACTCGGCGACGGTGCGGTGCCGCCGGTCGTCCCCGCCGCGCGCAGCCGGGGAGCGGTCTGCCAGATCGTCAGCGGCGGCAGCGACGAGCGTGAGATCACCGTCGGCGCCGTTCCGGAGCCCCGCCCCGCGGCGGCGCGGACCGGCGGGGTCAACGCCGCCGGCACACTGCTCGCCGACGAGGTGCTGGTGGCCGCCGGTCGCGGCGCGCTGGTGCGGGCGCAGCCCAGCCCGACCGCCGAGACCGGCCCGGTCTACCTGGTCACCGAGACCGGCCGGCGCTATCCCGTGGGCTCCGCGACCGCGCTGGAGCGGCTGGGACTGCCGGGCGCCGCCGTCGTGCGGATGCCCAGCACCCTGGTGGAGCGCCTGCCGCAGGGGCCGGTACTCGACGCGATGAATATGGTTTCGGCCGTGCCGTGACGCTACGATCGGCTGGCCGTCCGCCCCGAGCGACCGGAGGTGCCCATGCCCAGTCCCGAGTCCACTGCGGACGCCGAGCGCCCGGACGCCACCATCACCGTGCGGGTGCCCGCCGTCGAGCGGGTCGCGACCGCGCTGGTCGGCGGCCCCGACGCGAACGGCGGCGAATATGCCAGGTTCCGCGACGACGTGGTGCGTGACGCCGCGCCCCGGGTCGCCGCGGCGGCGACCGGCCCGGCGACGCCGGTGCGGGAGGGAAACTGGTTCCGTGACGTCGCCGCGGCGGAGGCGGCCGCGTTGACGGACTTCGCCGACAGCGCGATGCGCGGCGTGCACGCGCTGGGCAACGCCGCCGGCTACATCGCGGCCAACTACGACGGAACCGACCGCTCGGCGGGCCGGCTGCTGGACGACCCCGACGCCATGCGGGACATGCTGGAGCGGGACGGGAACCTCCCCGCCGGCTCCTGACCCGGGGGGAGAGCGACGTGGCGGAATACTTCACGTTCGACGGCGACGGCGAGACCACGCAGCGGATCGACGTGCCGCCACCGGCGCGCACCGACTGGGAGTCCCTCCCCACCTTCGACGAGGTCCTCGCGGCGATCCGCAGCGAGGACCCGACCGGCCCCGAACGCCTGGCCAGCCGGTACGCCGCCGTACGGGAGGGCCTGCGGCGCCTCGCCGACGCCGTCGACACCCAGATGGGCGCGCTGAGCCGGGCCTGGACGTCCGGCGGCGCGCGGGCGAACTACCTGTGGTTCGCCGGCGCGCACGCGTTCAGCCTCGACGAGTGGATCAGAGGCGTCACGGAGAAGATCGACATTCTCGACACCCTCGCCGCCGCGATCAGGCGACGGCACGACGAGGCCGACGCTCTGGAACGCGAGTTCCGCCAGGCATACCTGCGGCAGGCGCCCCAGGCGGTGGCGGTCGGCCCGCTGCCCGCCTTCCCGCCGGATCTCGCCGCGCTGCGGGCGGCCGGGGCCGCCGAGATCGTCGCCGCGCTGGAGCGGTTCTACCCCCAGCTCCACGAGCGCTACCGGCAGCGGATCATCGACGTGGGCCGGCGGCTGTCGGCCGACTTCGAGGCGGGCGCCCGCTGGCGGGGAGCGCCCGGCGTGGTGCCGCCGCAGTACGCCGGCGCCGACACCGCGCAGCCGTGGGCCGGCGACGGTACGGCACCAGGGGGCCGGTCGACCCCCGACCGGGTGCCTGGCAGCGGACCGCACGCCGCCCTCGCGCCGTCGGTGCCGCCCGGGCCGCCCACGGCGCCCGCGAAGCCGGCCGTCCCGCCCGCGCCACCTGCTCTCCCGGCCGCGACTCCGGGCACCGACGGCCCGGGCCCGCTCGTCGCCCCGCCGGTCGGCGTCGCGCCCGGCACCGCTCCGGCGCTGCCGAACGCACTCGCCGGCAGGCTGGCCGCGGCAACGCCCGGGCC
>NZ_JBSGDY010000153.1:0-15376 GCF_053602615.1 Micromonospora sp. NPDC004336 | reverse complement strand
GGTAGCCGTTGCCCGCGCTGGGCGAGGAGGGCGCGCCGAAGGCGACCTGGTCCTCCCGCAGCGGCGGGAAGAACCGGTCGGGGTTGCCGGCGACCGGGAAGCCGGCCAGCAGCATGTCCGTCATCGCGACGTGGAAGTCCGCGCTGCCCATGGTGTGGTACTGGTTGTCGAGCCCCATGATCGGCCCGGAGTTGTAGTCCTGCACGTGCAGCACGGTGATGTCGTCGCGCAGCGCGTGGATCACCGGCAGGTACGACCCGGCGCGCGGGTCCTGCCCGCCCCACGGTCCCGAGCCGTAGAACTGGTAGCCGAGCTGGACGAAGAACGTCTCCGGCGCCATGGTGAGCACGAAGCCGGCCCCGTACCGCTGCTTGAGGGTGCGGATCGCGGAGATCAGGTTGACGACCACCGGCGTGGTCGGGTTGCGGAAGTCGGTGTCGCCGGCGTTCAGGTAGAGCGAGTGCCCCTCGAAGTCGATGTCCAGCCCGTCCAGGCCGTACCGGTCGATGATGGCCGACACCGACCGGACGAAGGTGTCCCGCGCGGCGGTCGTGGTGAGCTGAACCTGGCCGTTCTGCCCGCCGATGGAGAGCAGCACCTTCTTGCCCTGCGCCTGCCGGGCGCGGATCGCCGCGACGAACTCGGCCTCGGTCTCGACACCGGGGCACTCGGCGGGCGGGCAGAGCTGGAACCGGATGTCGCCCGAGGTCGACGTGGTGGGCTCGCCGAAGGCGAGGTTGACGATGTCCCAGTCGGCCGGCACGTCTGCCATCCGCAGGTAGCCCGAGCCGTTGGCGAAGCTGGCGTGCAGGTAGCCGATCAGCGCGTGCCGGGGCAGCCCGCCGGCCGGCGGAGTGGTGGGCGGCGGGGTCGTCGGTGGCGGGGTGGTGGGCGGCGGAGTGGTCGGTGGCGGGGTGGTGGGGGGTGCCGTGGTCGGCGGCGCGGTGGTCGGAGGTGCCGTGGTCGGCGGGCCGGTGGGTGTGCCGCCCAGGCAGGGCGTGCCGTTCAGCGTGCAGTCGGTGGGGGAGCCGGAGCCGGTGGCCAGGAAGCCGAAGGAGACCGAGGCGCCGGGGGCGACGGTGCCGTTCCACGAGCGGTTGGTGAACGTGTGCCGCTGGCCGGCGCTGGTCACCGTGGCGTCCCAGTAGGAGCCGAGGGTGGTGCCCGCAGGCAGGGTGAAGGCGACCTGCCAGCCGGTGATGGTCGACGAGCCGCCGTTGGTGACGGTGTAGCGACCCTCCCACCCGGTGCCCCAGTCGGCGGTCTTGACGAACGTGGCGGTCGGGCCGGCGGCGCGGGCCGGCGCGGCGAGGATCAGGGTCGTGGCGGTGGCGGTGACGAGGGCCGCGACGGCGGCCAGCAGCAGTCTTCGGGCGGGGCGACGCATCCGGACCTCCCGGTACGAGGGGCCGTCGGATCGACGGATGCACAATTATTAGGATTGTTTACTGTAGTTGTCCAGGCGTCCGGTGGCTCGCCCCGGTTCCGGGCCGGCCCTGGTGCGGGCTGGCCCGGGCGCCGCCTCGTGGCGGGCGTCAGCGTCGGCGCTCCCCCACCGCGGCTGCGGCGCGGCGCGCCGGGCGGGCAGCGTATCCCTCCGCGACGGGGCGCCTCGCGGCAGTTTTTCGGCCCTCGGGTCCATCCTGGACCGTCGACGAGCGGAAATGTCGTACCCGGCGGCGACCATCCATCCATGGCTGTTCCCGCTCTCACCCCGCACACCGACCAGCCGCGTTCGGTGCCGCTGCGCGAGGCGCGCACGCGGTTCACCCAGCTCGTCGCGCTGGCCGAGCTGACCGACACCGTCACCGTCGTCACCCGCGACGGCGATCCCCGGCCGGTCGCCGCGATCGTCCCGGCCGCCGCCGCCCGCACGGCCGCCCAGGCCCGCGCCGACGCCGACCGGCTCGCCGCCGTGACCGCCGGCTGGGCCCGGCGGCTCGACGAGGCGCACCGGCAGAGCAGCCGGCGGCACTCCGCCGAGCTGCGGGCGGTCACCGCCGCCCTCGCCGAGGCGTGGGCCGAGCTCGACCGCCGCGTCCGGCCGGGCACCGACTCCAGCCTTGCCCGGCTGCGCGCCGCCCACGCCGACCTGCTGGCCGCCGACCCCACGCGCTGACCAGGGGCGCCCGCCACCGCAACGAGGGGCGTTCGCCACCCCGACGAGCGTTCTCGCCGGCGGGCCGGCTACCGCTTGACCGCGTCCCTGCCGGCAGCGACCAGGCCAGCCCCGCGGACCGGCGCCATGGACCGGCGTCGCTGCCGTGGGCCGGCTCCGCACCGCTGCCCGCGCGCCCGCGGGCGGCCGTGCCTTACCGGCGTGCTCAGACGGCGGGGTACGCGTGGGTCTCCGTCGCCTTGACCGCGGCCCAGACCGGCTGCCCCGGGGCCAGCCTGAGCTGGGCGGCGGCGGCCGGCGTGACGTCCGCCGCCACCCCGATCGGCCCGTCCAGCCGCACCCGCAGGTTGTCGCCGTGCCGCTGCACCCCGGCCACAGTGGCCGCCCAGGTGTTGCGCGGGCTGCCCTCGGGCCGCGCCGGGTGCAGGGCCACCGCCGACGGCCGGAAGGCGACGAAGGCCTCGCCGTCGAGCCGGTCGGCCACGGTGAGGGTCAACCCGTCCGCGACCCGGACGTGGTGCCCGTCCGCGTGGCCCCGGTGCAGGTTCAGCCCGACCAGCCGGGCCACGTAGTCGGTGCGCGGCCGGGCGGTGACGGTGGCCGCGTCCCCCTCCTGCACCACCCGTCCCTGCTCGACGATCACCAGCCGGTCGGCCAGCACCAGGGCGTCCAGCGGGTCGTGCGTCACCAGCAGCGTGGCGCCCGGGTGCGCGGCCAGGTGCCGGTGCAACTCGGCCCGGGTGTCCAGCCGGGTGGCGGCGTCGAGCGCGGCGAGCGGCTCGTCCAGCAGCAACAGCGTCGGCGCGACGGCGAGCGCCCGGGCCAGCGCGACCCGCTGCGCCTGCCCGCCCGAGAGCTGTCGGGGCCGGCGGTGGGCGTGCTCGGCCAGGCCGACCCGGCCCAGCCAGGCCCGGGCGGTCTCCCGGGCCGCACGGCGGTCCGCCCCGCGCCGCCGCGGCCCGAACGCCACGTTGTCCAGCGCGCTGAGGTGGGGAAAGAGCAGGTAGTCCTGGAAGACCACGCCGACCGGCCGGCGCTCCGTCGGAGTCCAGGCGCGCCGCCCCGGCCGGTCCAGGTCGACGCCGTCGAGGGTGAGGTGGCCGGCGCTCAGCGGAAGCAGGCCGGCCAGCGCGCGCAGCGCCGTGGTCTTGCCCGCCCCGTTGGGGCCGAGCAGCGCGACGACCTCGCCGGCGGCGACCCGCAGCGGTACGTCGAGGCGGAAGCCGCCCCGGTCCACGACGAGGTGGGCGTCGAGCAGGGGCGCGCTCACGGGCTGGTGATCCAGCGGTCGCGCAGCCCGGCCAGGATGACCACGGAGACGGTGAGCAGGACGAGGCTGAGCACCACGGCCGCCTGCACGTCGGTCTCCAGCGCCAGGTACACCGCCAGCGGCATGGTCTGCGTACGGCCGGGATAGTTGCCGGCGAAGGTGATGGTGGCGCCGAACTCGCCGAGCGCCCGGGCCCAGCACAGCACCGCGCCGGCGGCCAGGCCGGGGGCCACCAGGGGCAGGGTGACGTGGGTGAACGTCGTCCACCGGCCGGCGCCCAGGGTGGCCGCCGCCTCCTCGTACCGGTGGTCCGCCCCGCGCAGCGCACCCTCGACGGCGATCACGAGGAACGGCATCGCGACGAACGCCTCGGCCAGCACCACGCCGGCGGTGGTGAACGGCAGCGAGATCCCGAGGGTGGCGTCGAGCCAGCCGCCGAGCAGGCCCCGCCGGCCGAAGACCAGCAGCAGCGCCACCCCGCCGACCACGGGCGGCAGCACCAGCGGCACGGTGACCAGGGCGCGCACCAGGCGGCGGCCGGGGAACTCGACGCGGGCCAGCAGCCAGGCCAGCGGCACCCCGAGCAGCAGGCAGAGCAGCGTGGCGAGGGTGGCGGTCAGCAGGGACAGCCGCAGCGCGGCCAGCACGCCCGGCTCGGCCAGCCGCTGCGGCAGCGTGGCCCACGGCGTACGGGCCAGCAGCCCGACCAGCGGCAGGACGAGGAACGCCAGGCCGAGCACCGCCGGCAGCAGCAGCGCGAGGGGCACCCCGCCGCCCCGGCGCGGGCCGCGCACGCCGTCGGTACGCCTCACGGGACCTGGAACCCCGCCTCGGTGAGCGCCGCCCGCCCCCGCTCGCCCCGGACGTACGCGACGAAGGCCCGCCCGCCGGCCGGGTTGGGCGCCTCGCGCAGCACCACGACCGGGTAGTCGTTGACGGCGCGGGCGGACTCGGGGAACTCGACGGCCGTCACGTCGGCCGCGGCGGCCAGCGCGTCCGTGCGGTAGACGAGGGCCGCGTCGACCTCCCCGAGCCGCACCTTGGCCAGCGCCCCCCGGACGTCCTGCTCCAGCGTGACCGGGGTGAGGCGGACCGAGGCCACGTCGAGCGCGGTGCGGGCCGCCGCGCCGCACGGCACCTGCTCCGCGCAGAGCGCGACCGTCAGCCCGGGGCGGGTCAGGTCGGCCAGCCCGGCGACGCCCCGCGGGTTGCCCTTCGGTACGGCGATGACGAGCTGGTTGCGGGCGACGACGACCGGGTCGCCGTCGGCGTCGCCGGCGTCCGTGACGGCGGCCATGTTCCGTGCCGCCGCCGAGGCGAACACGTCGGCGGGCGCGCCCTGGCCGATCTGGGCGGCCAGGGCGGAGCTGCCGGCGAAGTTGAAGACGACGGTGGTGCCCGGGTGGGCCGCCTCGAACTCCCGGCCGAGCCGGGTGAACGAGTCGGTCAGCGAGGCCGCGGCGAACACGGTCACCGTGCCGCCGACACCCGCGCCACCGGCGGCGGAGCCCTCGCCGCCGCAGCCGGCCAGGACCGCGAGGACGGCCGCCGCCGCCATCGCGCGCAGCCGGCGCCCGCGTCGGCGTCGGGGACCGGCGGCGGCGCGGGGGGCGTCCGTGGGGGAGGAGTCGGCCCTCACTGCCCCTGTCTTCCCCGGGCGCCCGGTGCCGGGGCGATCCGCTCCACCACCACCGTGGTCGACTTGATCACCGCCACGGCCAGCGACCCGACCCGCAGGTCCAGCTCGTCGACGGCCTCCCGGCTCATCAGCGAGACGATCCGGAACGGCCCGGCCTGGATGTCGACCTGCGCCATGACCCGGTCCTTGACGACGTCGACCACGATGCCGCGTAGCCGGTTGCGGGCCGAGGAGGAGTCCGACCGCTCGTCGGGGTCGGCCGCCCGTGCACGCGCGAAAGCGGCCAGGTCGACCCCGTCGATGACCCGGTGCCCGTGCTCTTCGCGGCCCGCGCTGAGCCGGCCGGCGTCGACCCACCGGCGCACCGTGTCGGCGCTGACCCCCAGCAGCTCGGCCACCTCGCCGATGCGGAACATCACCGGGTCACCCTAGCGCCGGCGCGGATGCGAGGCGAGGCCCGCCCCCGCCCTCGCGACTGCCCCACGGCGGCCCGCCGAAGTGCGGGCATCTGCGGTACGCGAGCGGACGGCGGGCGCTCCACGGTGGGCCGTCACGGGCCGGCGGGGTGGCGGTCGTGCGATCGGTCGGGGCCGACCGCGCCTCGTCGCGCCGCGAGCACCTCGTCGCACCTCGGGCGGAGCGGGTACCGCGTCGTGACCTCGGGCGGGGCGGGCACCGTGGCGTGCCGTCGGGCGGAGGTGGGCACCGCGTCGTGACCTCGGGCGGGGCGGGCACCGTGGCGTGCCGTCGGGCGGAGGTGGGCACCGCGTCGTGCCGTCCCGCCCGACGGCGATCGCCGAGTCAGCAGTTGCGCAGCTCGGGTGACTGGTTGAGCAGTTGGCCCCGGGCGGAGACGAAGCGCCGGTAGGCGTCGGAGTCGACGGCCGCCGGGCGGAACGCCGCGACCCGGTGGCAGTTCTGGAAGGCGAGCTTGACCTGGAAGTGTCGCTCCAGCCCGGCCCGGATGGCGTCGCTGGCGAGCGCCCGCAGCAGTTGGCCGCGCTCGGCCTCGGTGGGCGGCGGGATGACGTTGTCGGCGTGGTCGGCGCCGCTGGACGCCAGTTCGGCCGCCACCCGGCTGACGGTCTGCCAGGCGTACGGCAACGAGTCACGGACGCAGGCGACGAACTCGGCGTCGTCGACCGGGCCGCGCTCGGCGGCGTCGAGCAGGGCGGGCGGGACGGTGAGGGACATGCTTCTCCTCCATGGCTCTCTGATAATGACTACGATTGTCATTACCGATGTCTGGAAGAGCAGACCACGGCCGGTCCCGTGGCGTCAAGGACTCTCCGGCGCGCCGCCGCCACGCGGCGTGACCGATGCGGGGCGACCGGGCGACCAGGCGACCAGGCGGTCGGGCGACTGGGCGACTGGGAGAACGGGCGAACGCCGCCGACCGGGCCGGCGGCGCGACGAACGCGGCGCGGTGCTCGCGCCCGGGCAGAGGTGCCGGTCAGCTCCGCCGAGGAGTGGTGCCGGTCAGCTTCCCCGCGCGGTGCGGCCCTTGAGGCGACGGCCCAGCTCCCGGGCGATCTCCCGGTCGGCGTCCCGCTCGGCCAGCGCCTGCCGCTTGTCGTACGACTTCCGGCCCTTCGCCAGGGCCAGCTCGACCTTCGCCCAACCGCCCGCGAAGTACATCGACAGCGGCACCAGGGTCAGCCCGCCCTCGCGGGTCCTCTCCAGGATCCGGGCGATCTCCACCCGCCGCAGCAGCAGCTTGCGGGTGCGGCGCGGCGCGTGGTTGGTCCAGCTGCCGAAGCCGTACTCGGCGATGTGCAGGCCGTGCAGCATGAGTTCGCCGTCGTGTTCCTGGGCGAACGCGTCGACCAGCGACGCCCGGCCCTCGCGCAGCGACTTGACCTCGGTGCCGGCCAGCACGATGCCCGCCTCGTACGTCTTGAGGATCGTGTAGTCGTGCCGCGCCTTCTTGTTCGAGGCGATCAGCTTGCGCTCGGTCTGCCGGGCCGGGTTCACCCCGTGGAGGATATCCGCCCGGCGGTCGCCGTCGCGGCGGTGGCCGTCCGCGTCGGGCGGGGCGGGGCCGCTCGGAGTCGGCGGGCCTCCTCGGCCAGCCCGTCGAGCAGCCGGGTGGCCGCCGGCGTGCGGTGGCGGCCGGCGGCGGTGGCCGCGTACACCCGGCGGGCCGGCGCGTCGTCGGCGTGCAGGCGCAGCAGGGCCAGGTCGGCCGGGGCGGCGCGGATCGCCAGCGCCGGGACCAGCGCGACCCCGAGGCCGGCCGCCACGCAGCCCAGCTTGCCGGTCCAGTCGGCGGCGACGATGTCCACCCGGGGCCGGAAGCCCGGAGGCATGGCGGCGCGCATCAACGGGTCCTCGCCGCCGGGCGACCCGGCGATGAACGCGTCGTCGGCCAGCTCCGCCAGGCGGACCGTGCGGCGGCGGGCCAGCGGGTGTTCCCGGGCCACCGCGACCAGCATGTGCTCGTCGAGCAGGTGGCGCAGGTCGAATCTGCCGGCGTCCAGCGGCCGGTCGGGTGGCGCGCTCACCACGGCCACGTCGGCGTCGCCGCCGAGCAGGCGTTCCAGCAGCTCCGGCGTCCGTCCCTCCACCACCGACAGGGCCACCTCCGGGTGCGCGGCCCGGAAGCCCGCCAGCGCGCGCGGCACGAGGGCCGCCATCGCGGTCGCGAACGCGGCCACCCGCAGCCGCCCGCCGCCCAGCCCGCGCAGCGCGTCGAGGTCCCGGTGCGCCGTGGCCAACCGCTCCAGCACCGCCTCGGCGTGCGGCAGCAGGCACCGCCCCGGCTCCGTCAGCGCGACGCCGCGGGGGAGGCGGTCGAACAGTGCCACCCCCAGGTCGGCCTCCAGCGCCGCGATCTGCCGGGAGACCGCCGACTGCGTGTAGCGCAGCTCGCGGGCGGCCGCCGTGATCGAGCCGTGCCGGGCCACCGTCCGGAACACCTCCAGGGACAACGGCTGCACCCGTCGAGCGTACGCGAACCCATGCGGTCGACGCATGCGAGCCATCGCGATGATTCGCTGGTCGCATGGCACCGTCCCGCCTAGCGTTTCCGGCATGACGAAGATCGCCGTACTCGGCGTCGGTCGGATGGGGGCGTCGATCGCCCTGCGCCTGCTCGACGCCGGTCACCAGGTGACGGTGTGGAACCGCACCGCCGCCCGCGCCGCCCCGCTCGGCGAGGCCGGCGCGACGGTGGCCCGGACGCCGGCCGACGCCACCCGCGCCGCCGAGGTCGCCATCACGATGCTCACCGACGCCGCCGCCGTCGACGCGGTGCTGTTCGGGCCGGACGGCGCCGCCCAGGCGCTGCCGCCGGGCGCCTGCCTGGTCGAGATGTCCACCATCGGTCCGGCCGCGGTCCGCGACCTCGCGGCGCGGCTGCCCGCGACCGTCCACCTGGTCGACGCCCCGGTGGGCGGGAGCGTGGCCGCCGCCCGCTCCGGCCGGCTCCGGGTGCTCGCCGGCGGCCCCGACGACGCCGTCGCCCGGGTCGCCCCCGTCCTGGCGGCGCTCGGCTCCGTACGCCACTGCGGCGCGACCGGCAGCGGGGCCGCGCTGAAGCTCGTGCTCAACACGGCGCTGCTCGTGGCGGTCGGCGGCCTCGCCGACACCCTCGCGGTCGCCCGCGCCGTCGGTGTCGAACCGGCCGCCGCGCTCGACGCGCTGGCCGGCGGCCCGCTCGGCGGCGTGCTCGCGCGGGCCACCGCCCGCGACGCCGACTTCCCGGTCGCCCTGGCCGGCAAGGACCTCGGCCTGGCCCGCGACGCGCTCGACACCGTGGCGGCGCCACTGGTCCAGGCCACCCGCGCCGCGCTGGCCGCCGTCCCCGACCCCACCTCCGACATCGCCACCCTCGTGACCCGGGAGCACCTGTGAACCTGACCCTCGACAACCCGCCGACCGTCGCCGCGCCGTTCGGCGACCGGTTCGCCCACGTGGCCCGGCTCGACCTGCCCGGCGGCGCCCTGCTCGTGCTCGCCGGCCAGGTCGCCGTCGACGACGACGGCCGGCTGGTCGGGCCGGACGACATCGTCGCCCAGTCCGAGCGCATCTTCGAGATCATCGACGGCGTGCTGGCCGCCCACGGGGCGGGACTGGCCGACGTGCTGCACATCCGCACGTTCATGACCGACCTCGGTGACCTGCCCGGGTACGCCTCGGTCCGGCGCCGCCTGTTCACCGCCACGCCCCCGCCCGCCAGCACGACGGTGGAGGTGAACCGGCTCTTCCTGCCCGGCGCGCTGATCGAGGTGGAGGTGACCGCCGCCGTCTTCGGCCCGCCGCCCCGCGCCTGATCCGGCCAGCCGGGCCGCGCCTGATCCGGCGCTATCCGCGGCCGCCCCGGCCCGAGGCCGCCGGGGCGGCCGTCACCGGGATCGACCGGGCCGACCCCGGTGACACGCGGTTAGCACGCTCGTTCGACACGCCGCTCACGTGGAGACATCGACCGGTCGCGCCCAGTAGTCTCGGTGCCGTCCTCGCTGGTCGGACGCGTAACGGCCACTCCGCCCGGCGGGGCTTCCGGTTGTCGCCGCGCCCCGAGGAGCGTCCGTGGAGTCGATGACCCGCCAACGCCGACCGTCCGGGGAGGACGACCCGCCGGCCGCCGACGCCGGGCTCCTGCCGGAGCTGGACGACGCCGACTGGATGCACCACGCCCACGAGTTCGCCCACACCAGCTTCTGGGCCGTCGCCCGCCGGCTGCCCCGGCTGGTCCGCGAGGCGGTCGCGTTGGCCTGGGCCACCAGCCGGCGGGACACCGTCGCCTCCATCGGCCTGAACATCGCCGCCGGGGTGATGACCACCTTCGGGCTGCTCGCCACGACCGGCGTCCTGCGCGAGCTGTTCGCCGCCGGGCCCACGCCGGACCGGGTCCGTGCCGCGCTGCCGGCGCTCGCCGTGGCGGCGGCGGCCGTGACCGCCAAGGGCGGGCTGACGATCGCGGCCGGCTGGGCGCAGGCGCGGCTGACCCCGCAGATCAACTACGAGGTGGAGCTGCGGCTCTTCCAGGCCACCACGGCGGTCGACCTGGCCGCGTTCGACGACGCCGGCTTCGCCGAGGAGATGGACCGGGCGCGGGACCGGGGCATGGGCGAGGCGGCGTACATCGTCGACCACACCGTCAACCTGGTCACCGGGGTGGTGGGGATGCTCGCCACCGCCGTGGCCGTGACGGTGATCCAGCCGGTGCTGCTGCCCTGCCTGCTGCTCGCGGCCCTGCCGCAGGCGGCCACCGCCGTGCGGGTCGCCCGCCGGCAGTACCTCGCCATGCTGGCCCGCATCACCCGCCAGCGGCGGATGCGGATGCTGGCCCAGCTGATGGCAAACCGGCACACCGCCGCCGAGGTCCGGTCGTACCAGATGCGCGACTACCTGCTCGCCGAGTACCGCGCCATGATGGCGGTCGAGACGCGCGCCCACCTGCGGCTGGTACGCGCGCAGACCACCACCCGACTCTTCGGCGCGTCCGCCGCGGGCCTCGCCACCTTCGGCGTCTACGCGGTCCTCGCCGTGCTGCTGCTGAACGGCATGGTCGCGCTGGCGGCCGCCGCGACCGCGCTGTTCGCCCTCCAGTCCGCCCGCACCAGCCTCGGCGTCGCGATCCTCGCCACCAACTCGCTCTACGAGGACGCCCTCTACTACCAGGACTACCGCGACTTCCTCGACCGCGCCCGGGAGCGCGTCCCGACCGGGGGCGGCCGGGCGGTCGACGGGTTCGAGGCGATCGAGCTGGACGGGGTGAGCCTGCGCTACCCGGACACCGAGCGCCCCGCCGTCGACGAGGTCAGCCTGACGGTGCGGCGCGGCCAGGTGGTCGCGCTCGTCGGCGAGAACGGCTCCGGCAAGACGACGCTGGCCAAGCTCGTCGCCGGGCTCTACCGGCCGACCGGTGGCACCGTCCGGTGGGACGGGGTGGACGCGCGCGAGCTGGATCCGCGGGACACCGGTGGGCAGGTGGCGGTGATGACGCAGGACTGGTGGAAGTTCCCGTTCACGGCCCGGCAGAACATCCGCATCGGGCGGCACGACCGCCCGCCCGAACGGCCGGGGCCCAGTGTGCACGAGGCTGCGCGGGCGGCGGCCGCGCACGACATGATCGCCGACCTGCCCTTCGGGTACGACACCCTGCTGGACCGCGAGTTCAAGGACGGCCACGACCTCTCGGGCGGGCAGTGGCAGCGGCTCGTGGCGGCCCGCGGGCTCTACCGGGACGCGGCCCTGCTGATCTGCGACGAGCCGTCGGCCGCCCTCGACGCGCGCGCCGAACACGCGCTCTTCCAGCACCTGCGCCGCCGCCCCGACCGGGCCGTCGTGCTGATCACCCACCGGCTGGCCAACGTCCGGCACGCCGACCAGATCTTCGTGATGGACCGGGGGCGCCTCGTGCAGCACGGCACCCACGACGAGCTGATGTCTGCCGGCGGCCTCTACCGGGAGCTGTTCGAGCTGCAGGCCAGCGGCTACCTTGCCGGCTCCCCGGCGGCCGACGACGCCGTCTCCCGCTGACCGCCACCCCGAGGTGCGGCTGCGGGCCATCACCCCGACGTGCGCTCTACCACGGCACCAGCAGCGCCGCCCTCGACTCCATCCGCGCCGTCGGCCTGCACCGGGGCGGCCGGCACCACGTCCACCTGTCCCCGGACGTGGCGACCGCGAGGCAGGTCGGGGCCCGCCGGCGGGGCGGGGTGGTGATCCTGACCGTGGACGCGGCGGCGATGGCGCGCGACGGCCACGCCTTCTACCGCAGCGCCAACGGCGTCTGGCTCACCGACGAGGTTCCCGCCCGCTACCTCGCGGTGTGAGCCGTCGGCTGGGCCGGACCACCACCGCCCGTCCGAGCGGCCCGGCCCCGCACCTGTCGTTCAGGGCGACCGGATTCAGCCGGCGTGCTGGGCGAGGAAGTCGGCGAGCACCCGGGTGTGGGTGGAGAAGGCCAGCTCCGTCGGCTCGGTGAGCACCAGCCACTCGGTCGCCTCCTCGGTCGGCGCCGAGGGCGGCAGCGCGTCGGCCCGCCGCTCGGGCAACACGCCGAAGACCATCATCGTGCCGCCGGCCGGGGCGCTGTGCACCGCGAAGAGCCGGGCGTCGGCGGCGTCGGCGCGTAGGCCGGTCTCCTCCCGCAACTCCCGGACGAGGGCGTCCTGCCACTCCTCGCCGTACTCGATGAAGCCGCCCGGCAGCGCGAGCAGGCCGCGCGCCGGCTCGATGTCCCGGCGGACGACGACCACGCCGAGGCCCGCCGCCGTGCGGACCGGCAGCACCGCCACCGCGACGGGCAGCGGGTTGCGCCAGACCGTCTCCCCGCAGGCGGCGCAGACCCGCGGCCACCCGGCAGCCGCCGGGTATGCCGTGCCGCAGAACGAGCAGTGGGAGTGCGCGACCGCCGTCATGCCGCAGCACGTTACCCGTCCCGTGCGGGCGCCGCCCGAGGCGTGCGGCGCCGCCGGCCCCTCACGGACCGGCCGCGCGGAGCACGTCGCGGGCGTCCATCAGGGCGAAGCCGAGCAGGTTCGCGCCCGGCCACGCCCGCGGATCGTCCGCGCGCGGGTCGTCGGCGGCCAGGCCGATGCCCCAGACGGCGTCCACCGGGCTGGCCTCCACGAGCACCCGCCGGCCGGTGGCCAGCAGGAACGCCCGCAGGTCGTCGTGCTGGCCGAACTTGGCGACGCTGCCGGCCACCACGATGTCGTAGCGCCGGGCCGCCCAGGTGGCCTCGTCGAAGCCCCGCACGCGGCGGCCGAGCGCCTTGGCCCGGTGGGGGTGCCCGGCGGCGAGGATCTGCCCGGCGATCTCGGTGTCGCCGAACAGCATCGCCTTGTGCCACATCATCCAGTGCTCGGCGGTGGCGTACGTCCGGCCGCCCTCGCGGAACGGGGCCGGCCACCACTGGCTCAGGCAGCCGGGCCCCACGCTGCCGTCACGGCGCGGCCGGTGACCCCAGAAGTGCAGGTAGCGGACGGCATCGCCCGCCTCCACCGCGGCGACGAGATCGGCGACGGATCGGAGTGACATGCCCGAGAGTGTGCCCGAAGGCTCCGACAGGACGCCGCCCGTTTACCGGCGAGCGCGCAGTCGGACCTTCACGCCCCCGCCCCGTCGCCGGTCGCCCCGCCAGCCGCCTCGCCGGTCGCGTTCAGACCGTCGCCGGTCGCCCCGCCGCGCGTCGCGCCGGCCGCCCCGGCGGCCCCCTTCGCGCCGTCGACGGTCGGCTCGGCGGCCGCGTCGGGCGCCGGGCCGGCCGCGTCGTCGGGTTGCTCGCGCAGTCGCCGTTCGCGCATGCCTCGGGCGAGCTCGGTCGCGAGGGCCTGCAGGGGCGGGGTCCAGAACTGGCGGAAGTGGTCGAGCCACCGGTCCACCTCCCGCAGCGGCCCCGGGTCGACGGCGTAGAGGCGCCTGGTCCCCTCCGCGCGCACGGTGGCGAAACCGTTGTCCCGCAGCACCTTGAGGTGCTGGGAGACGGCCGGCTGGGAGATCCCGAACTCGCGCCGGATCACGTCGCAGAGCCCACCGGCGGTCACCTCACCGTTGGTGAGGAGTTCGAGGATGCGGCGCCGGACCGGGTCGCCGAGCACATCGAAGGCGTGCACCCGCTATTTATATCAACTTCAACTTAATTAGGCGAGATCTGATGAACGGCGATCGTGTCGGGGAGGCGACGCCCGGGGCGTACGCCGGTGCCGCCCGCGACCCGCCGCGGCCGCGACCCGGGTCGGAGGCCGACCCGGCCCGCCCCTTTCGGAGATGTCGCACCCGTGGTCCATGATCCTCGTCGTGACGGCGACGCCGGGCCGATCCGGCGGCGCCGTGGTCACGGCGGCGCCGCGCGGCGGCGGACGGGAGGTTCGGACAGTGGCGGACGCGGAACAGGCCGCGTGGGTTCGGCGCAGCACCGCACGGGTGGTGCCGCCCGCACGGCCCCGCAAGCTGGCCAAGGCACCCTTCGTGGAGCTGGCCGACGGGCGGCTGCAGGGCGTGGTCTCCAGCGGGTCGGACGTCGAGCGGGTCTACGTGTCGTCGATCGCCGCCGGCACCCACGCCTACCACTGCAGCACCAACAACAACCGCCCCTGCGGCGGGCTGCGCGGCACCCCGTGCAAACACCTGCACACCCTCGCGGAGGAGGCCGTCCTCCAGTACGGCGTCGACCGGGTCGCCCGCTACCTGCGGGTCGAGGTCGGCGACGAGGCGAGCACCGGCGCCGAACTGCTCGCCGCCATGGACGCGCGGCACGAGCCGACGCCCGCCGCCGTAGTGTTCAGCCGCTTCCTGCGCCACCTGTCCTACCTGGAGCTCCCGGGCAGCTCGACCCCGCTGCCCGAGCTGCACTGGTTCCCGGCCACCGGGGCGGGCCGCTGATGCTCGGCACGCAGCTCGCCGTCCTGCGCGACGGCGCACCGACCGGTCTGACCGACGCCCTCGACCTCGTCGCCGGCCTCGACGGCGCCCTCGCGCGCGGGTTCGCCCGGGTCGGCGAGGACGACGCGGCGGCGCTCGCCGCCCTGGCCGGCGCGCTCGCCCCCACCCCGCTCGGCGACCGGGTGGCCGAGGCGGCCGGCAAGGTGACCGCCGGATCGGTGGCCGAGGAGCATGTCGTCGCCCTGGCCGGCGCGCGGAGTGCGCTGCTCGGCACGGTCCACGACGCGCTGCTCGGGCAGCTCGACTCGGCCCTGGGTCGGGCGCGGGCCCCCTGGGCGCCGAACCCCACCGAGCCCGTGGCCGACGCGCCGCCGCCGCTCGCCGCGGTCCGCGCGTGGCTGCACGAGCTGGCGGTCACGGGCTGGCGCGGCGTCGACCACGAGATCGTCGCCGCGGCGGCGGCACCGGTCGAGGCCGTTCTCGCCGAGCCCGGCCTGCGTCGGCTGGCGGTGCTGCTCGACGGTCTCGCCGCCGAGCTGCGGGCCTGCGCGCCGGTCGCCACGATGGCCCATCCGCCGGCCCGGCGCTGGGCCGACCTGTGGGCCCGGGGCATGCTGCTTGCCCAGGACGCGGCGGCCGCGACCGCCCCGCCCACGGTCGAGGAGGTCTCCGGGCGGCTCCTCGTGCTCGGCGTCGACGTGCACGAGCACGACACCGCCGTGCAGGCGCAGGTGCACGCGATCCTCGAACCGGCCGACGGCGGGGCGCCCCGGCTGGTCCGGGTCGCGGTCGGGGCGGCCAAGGTCGACACCATCGTCGGGCCGGCGCTGTGGCGCCTGCTGGACGCCCACCCCGTACTGCTGACGGCGCTCGCGGAGCGGCGAGGGCTGACGGTCACCGGCCTGCCGCTGCGCGGCGGCGACCTGCTCTGGCACGACGAGCGGGCGCGACCCGGCGAGGCCGCCGACCCGTTCGCCACCGCGCGGGTCCTGCTGCCGACGGCGGTCGCGGC
>NZ_JBSGDY010000152.1:0-15517 GCF_053602615.1 Micromonospora sp. NPDC004336 | reverse complement strand
CGGCGGTCACCGCCGGAGCCGACGCTCGGGGAGGAATCCGGAGCGCCGACGCCGCCGGAAGACCGGGACCGTCGGCGCCGACGCGTCAGGAGGACTCGCGGGCCGCCGGGCCGCTGCCGAAGAGCACGTCGTCCCAGCTCGGCAGGCGCTTGCGCGGCTTGCCCCCGGCCTCGGCGGCCTCGGCCGCCGCAGCCGCCGGCGCGCCCGTGCGGCGGGGCCGCAGCACCGCCAGGGACGGCACGGCCGGGACCTCCTTGGGCGCGTCCGAGTCGTCGTCGAACGCGGAACCCTGGCCGCCGCCGAGCAGCGCCGCCGCCCCGCCGCCGACCGGCCGCTGCCGGGGCGCGTCCTGCCCGGCCAGGGCGGCCGGGGAGCGCGGGTCGAGCCCGCGCCCCGAGGACGAGCCCAGCGGGCGGTCGAGCGAGGCGAGCAGGGCGTCCCGCCCGGCCCGGATGGGGTCGCGGCCGGGCCGGCCGTGCTCGGCCGCCGCCGGCAGGCCGTGCCCGCCCCGGCTCGGCTCGCCGCGCGACGGGCCGGGCAGCGCGTGACCGCCCCGCTCCGGGGCCGGCTCCTGGCCGAGGATCGGGGTGGGCCGCTCGGCGCAGAGGTATTGCGCCATGTCGTCGTGCGGCGTGACCGCCTGCCGGGTCTTGTCGAGGTCCCACACCGCCTGCGCGGTCGCCTTGCCCGACGGCCAGGTCGCGACGATCCGCCAGGTGCCGTCGTCGCGGCGCCACGCGTCCCACGAGATCTTCTCGGTGTCGATCCCGTGCTGGGCCAGCCGGCCGTTGACGACCTCGGCGAGCGGGGTGGGCTTGTCGGCGCCCTTGAGCCGGGTGCGGCGGGCGTGCTGGGCGAGCATGGCCCGCTCCTGGAGCACCGGGCCGGCGTAGCGGAGCACCCGGTCGACGGGCACGCCGGCGATCCGGGCCACGTCCTCGGCGGACTCGCCGGAGCGGATCTTGGCCTGGATGTCCCGCGGGGACAGTGAGGGCACCGGGTCGACGGCGGCCGGGGCCACCGCGAGCGGCGGGGCGCCGGGCTCGGCGTGCAGCGCGCCGGCGACACGTTCGTCGATGGGCAGGGCGAGCAGTCGCCCGACCTCGTCGGCGAGCACCAGGGCCTGGCCGTCCTCGGAGAGGGCGACGAAGCGTACTGGGCGCATAGCGTTGCCTCCGTCCCGCTTCGCTGGCCGTCACGCCACGAGCCGGCCACCCGGGCGTCTCGCACCACCGTACGCGTATCTGCCCCGAGGTGGGGGATCCGACACCCGCATGTCGCGACTGAGCTGCGGCGATGATCACGTTCGGTGGCCGCCGACGCGCCGGGCGGCCACCGAACGTGACGACGAGCTAGAGCCGCTCCACCGCGTAGTCGATGGACGCGGTCAGCGCCTCGACGTCGGCGGGCTCGACGGCCGGGAAGAGCGCGACGCGGAGCTGGTTGCGGCCCAGCTTCCGGTAGGGCTCGGTGTCGAGGATGCCGTTGGCGCGCAGCGCCTTGGCGACCGCGGTCGCGTCGACGGAGTCGGCGAAGTCGATGGTGGCGACCACGTTGGAGCGCAGCGCCGGGTCGGTGACGAACGGCGTCGCCACCTCGGAACGCTCCGCCCAGCCGTAGACGATCGCGGCGCTCTCGGCCGTCCGCTTGGCCGCCCAGGCCAGCCCGCCCTGGGAGTTCATCCAGTCGGTCTGCTCGGCGGCCAGGAAGATGGTGGCCAGCGCCGGCGTGTTGTAGGTCTGCTCCAGCCGGGAGTTGTCGATCGCGGTGACCAGGTCGAGGAAGGCGGGGATGTAGCGGCCCGAGGCCTTGATCTCGCCGGCCCGCTCCAGCGCGGCGGGGGACATCAGGGCCAGCCAGAGGCCGCCGTCGGAGCCGAAGCACTTCTGCGGGGCGAAGTAGTAGACGTCCGTCTCGCCGACGTTGACGTCGAGCCCGCCGGCCCCGGAGGTGGCGTCGACCAGCAGCAGCGAGCCGGGGTCGGCGCCGGCCACCCGGCTGATCGGCACCGCGACGCCGGTCGAGGTCTCGTTGTGCGGGGTGGCGTAGACGTCCACGCCCGCCTCGGCGACCAGCGTGGGGGCGGTGCCGGCCTCCGACTTGCGGATGGTCGGCTCGCCGAGGAACGGCGCGTCCCTGACGGACTTGGCGAACTTCGCGCCGAACTCGCCGAAGCTGGCGAACTGGGCCCGGTCGCGGACCAGGCCGAACGTCGCGACCTCCCAGAACGCCGTGGTGCCGCCGTTGCCGAGCACCACCTCGTAGCCCTCGGGCAGGGCGAAGAACTCGGCGATGCCGCGGCGCAGCCGGGCGACCTGGTCGCGGACGGTCTTCTGCCGGTGCGAGGTGCCCAGGTAGCTCGTCGCCACGTCGGCGAGGGCGGAGACCGCCGCCGGACGGACCTTGGACGGCCCGCAGCCGAACCTCCCGTCGGCGGGCTTGAGGTCGTCGGGAATCCGGATGGTCGGTGCGTCAGCCACGGTTGTCGAGATCCTTCCGCAAGGGCGAGGGCGGGCCCGGTCTGCACGCGGGCGCGGATCGACGGCGGACGCGCGCGGGCGCGCGGGGCGGCCGGGATCCGGGCCCGGTCCGGCGACTCTGCCGGCCTTCATCCTCCCACCCGGCCCGGCCGATCCGGCCGCTGGTCCCACACCCGGGACGTGAGGCGTGCGCCACAGCACGCGCGAGGGCCCCGTCCGCGCGGACGGGGCCCTCGAAGGTGAGCGGTCAGACGCCGTGCGGGATGGCGTCCCAGCCCTCGACCTCCTGCGGCTTGCGGGTGCCGGGGCCGACGTAGCGGGCCGACGGGCGGACCAGCCGCTGGAGCTTCTTCTGCTCCAGGATGTGCGCGCTCCAGCCGCCCATCCGGGCGCAGGTGAACATCGAGGTGAACATGTGCGCCGGGACCTCGGCGAAGTCGAGCACCACGGCCGACCAGAACTCGACGTTGGTGGCGAGCACCCGGTCCGGGCGGCGGGCCTGGAGCTCGGCCAGGGCGGCCTTCTCCAGCGCCTCGGCGATCTCGAAGCGCGGCGCGCCCAGCTCCTTGGCGGTGCGGCGCAGCACCCGCGCGCGCGGGTCCTCGGCCCGGTAGACCCGGTGGCCGAAGCCCATCAGCCGCTCGCCCCGGTCGAGGACGCCCTTGACGTAGCCCTCGGCGTCGCCGCTGCGCTCGACGGCCTCCAGCATGCTGAGCACCCGGGAGGGGGCGCCGCCGTGCAGCGGGCCGGAGAGGGCGCCGATGCCCGACGAGATGCAGGCCGCCGCGTCCGCGCCGGTGGAGGCGACGATCCGGGCGGTGAAGGTGGAGGCGTTCAGGCCGTGCTCGGCGGCCGAGATGAAGTAGGCGTCGACGGCCTTCACGTGCCGCGGGTCGGGCTCGCCGCGCCAGCGCTTCATGAACCGCTCGACGATGGTCGACGCCTTGTCGATCTCCTTCTGCGGCACGGCCGGCAGGCCCAGGCCGCGGGCGGACTGGGCGACGAAGGAGAGGGCGGTGACCGACACCCGGGCGAGGTCCTCGCGGGCCTGCTCGTCGGAGATGTCGAGGAGCTGGTTGAGGCCCCAGTAGGGGGCCAGCATCGCGACGGCGGACTGCACGTCGACCCGGATGTCGCCGGAGTGCACCGGCACCGGGAACGGCTCCGCCGGCGGCAGGCCCGGGCCGAACCGCCCGTCGACCAGCAGCGCCCACACGTTGCCGAAGGAGACCTGACCGATGAGATCCTCGATGTCGACCCCGCGATAGCGCAGCGCGCCGCCCTCGCGGTCGGGTTCGGCGATCTCGGTCTCGAAGGCTACGACGCCCTCCAGCCCGGGTTTGAAATCGGCCATGTTCGCTCTCCTGGATCTGCTCGGTGCGCCCGGTCGGGCCCTCATCCGGCCAGCCGGCCGAGCGCCTCAGGCGACCCTTCAGGGATGTGTTCGTGACATCTTGCCTGGTGAGTAACCGATCCGCGACCCGCTGCGCCTGTGCTGCGCATGACATCCCCCGTCCGGGACGGCCCGGACGCGTCGGCGACACTGGGCGGTACGGGCTGGCCTGCCAGGAGGTCGCGGGCCGGGTCGACGGGGAGGAGAGCGAACGTGACGGGCGACACAGTGCACCCTGCGGCGATGCGTAACGAGTACGCGGCGGACCTGGGCCTTTCCGAGGCGGACCTGGCGGCCGACTGGCACGGCCAGTTCGACCGCTGGTTCGCCGACGCCGTCGCCGCCGGGCTGCCCGAGCCGAACGCGATGGTGGTCGGCACCGCCGACGCCGCCGGCCGGCCGAGCGCCCGGACCGTGCTGCTGAAGGGGTACGACCCGCGGGGCTTCGTCTTCTTCACCAACTACGAGTCCCGCAAGGGCGCCGAGGCGACCGCCAACCCGTACGCGAGCCTGGTCTTCCCCTGGTTTCCGATGCAGCGCCAGGTGATCGTCGCCGGCCCCGTGGAGCGCGTCGACCGGGCCGAGACCGAGGCGTACTTCGCCGGCCGGCCGCGCGGCTCCCAGCTGGGCGCCTGGGCCAGCACCCAGTCCCGGGTGGTGCCCGACCGGGCGGCGCTGGACGCGGCGTACCGGGCGGCGGCGGAGCGGTTCGCCGACGTCGAGCCGGTCCCCGCCCCGCCGCACTGGGGCGGGCTGCGGGTGCGGCCCGAGTCCGTGGAGTTCTGGCAGGGCCGGGCCAGCCGGCTGCACGACCGGCTGCGGTTCCGGCTCGTCGGCCCCGGGGAGTGGACCGTCGAGCGGCTGGCCCCGTGACGCGGCTCGACGAACCGCGGCGGCGCGGGCTGCGCCGGTTCGCGATCGACGTGCGTCCGCTGGCCGCGCCGGCGTACCGGCGGATGTGGCTGGGCAACGGCGTCGCGATGTTCGGCATCCAGCTCACCGCGGTCGCCGTGCCGGTGGAGATGTACGAGCTGACCGGCAGCTCCCTCTGGGTGGGCCTGCTCGGCATCGCGGCGTTCGTGCCGCTGCTGGTCTTCGGGCTCTGGGGCGGCGCGCTGGCCGACGCGTACGACCGGCGCAGGGTGCTGCTGGTGACCGCGGCGGTGCTCTGGGTCTCCACCGCCGGGCTGGTGGCGCAGGCGGTGCTCGACGTCGGCAGCCCGCTGCTGCTGCTCGTCCTGGTGGCGGTGCAGTCGGTCGCCTTCGCGATCAGCTCGCCCACCCGTAACGCCATCCTGCCCCGGCTGGTGCCGGCGGAGCTGGTGCCGGCGGCGAGCACGCTGAACTTCACCACCTACACCGCCGCCTCCGTGTTCGGCCCCCTGGTCGCCGGCCTGATCTTCGCCTGGTGGGGCACGGGCCCCGGCCTGCCGATCGCGTACGCGGCCGACGCGGTGCTCTTCACCGCCGTGGTCTGGGCGACGGTGCGGCTGCCGGCGATGCCGCCCGAGCCGGACCCGGACGGGGCCGGCGCCCCGCGCCGGGCCGGGCTGGCCAGCATCGTCGACGGGCTGCGCTACCTGAGCACCACGCCGGTGCTGCTGCTCTCCTTCGTCATCGACCTGATCGCGATGGTGCTGGCGATGCCCCGCGCGCTCTTCCCGGAGATCGCCGAGGAGCGCTTCGGCGGCGGCGCGGCCGTCGGCTGGCTGTTCAGCGCGATCGCGGCCGGCGCGATGCTCGGCGGGCTCACCTCGGGCTGGATCGGCCGGCTGCGCAGGCAGGGGCTGGCGCTGGTGGTGGCGGTGGTCGGCTGGGGTCTGGCGGTGGCGGCGGCCGGGCTGGCCGGTCAGCTCTGGCTGATGGTGCTGCTGCTGGCGGTGGCCGGCGCGGCGGACCTGGTCAGCGCGGTGCTGCGGCAGTCGATGCTGCTGGTCTACGCGCCGGACCGGATGCGCGGGCGGCTGATGGGCGTCAACACGGTGGTCATCGCCGGCGGCCCGCGCCTGGGCGACCTGCGCGCCGGCGCGGTGGCGGCCGGGTTCGGCGGCGGGGTCGCCTGGGTCAGCGGTGGGCTGATCTCCGCGGCGCTCGCGGTGCTGCTCGCGGTGGCGTTCCCGGCCCTGCTGCGCTACCGGGCGGCGACCACGGCGACCGACCGGGACTGACGGCGCGCCCGGACCGATCGCGGGCCCGGCGCCGTTCCTGCGGATTTCGTGCGGGGATCATGCGCCGGACCATCGATCGTGGTCTTCAACGCCGTCAACTCCTGGAGGTTAGGCATGAAGCACATCCGTCACGCAGCCGTCCGTGTCCTGGGCCGGGTCCGCATGGGTGGCATGTACACCTACTGGAACATCTTCAACTGATCTGGTTGAGGGCCGACGAGTGACGACGCATGCATCTGGCCCGGAGCGGCCGCCGGGGCCGCGAGGGCACTGGTTGTTCGGCAACACCGAGGAGTACGACCGGGACAGGAACGGCTTCCTGGAACGGTGTCACCGCGAGTACGGGGACGTCTTCTCCTACGATGCCCGCACGATCGTGGTGTCCTCACCGGACCAGGTGCATGCGTTGCTCGCCCGGACCAACAAGGACTTCCTGGCGGAGAACTCGCCGCTGGCGGGACCCGTGGACACCGAGCGGATGGCGGCCGACGCCGAGCTGTGGACCGCGACCCGCCGCGTGGGCTGGCAGGGCCTGCACCGGCGGGTGGCGCAGGCGCACGCGACACGGCTGCGCGAGATCTTCCGCGAGACCGTCGGCGACGGGGAGACGGACGTGCTCGCCACGATGGCCGGGTTCTTCGGCCGGGCGACCGCGGACTTCTGCCTGAGCGTCGACGCGGCGGGCGTGCCGGAGGCGCTGGCCGAGAACGTGGCGGCCATCGACCCTCTCTCGCGCAGCTCGTTGCAGCTGCCGCCGTGGTGGCCGTCGCGCCGGGTACGGCGCTTCACCCGGTCGCGCGAGCGGCTCCTGGCGCTGATGACCGACGTCGTGCGGCGCCGCCGCCAGGCCGGGGACGCGTCGGCCCAGGATCTCCTCGGCCTGCTGCTCGCCTCGGCGGACGGGGGGTTGTCCGACCTGCAGATCGAGCGGTTCCTGCGCGGGATCATGCTCGCCGCGCTGGGCGTCCCGGCCGCCGCCCTGACCTGGATCGTGTACGAGATCGGCAGGCGGCCGGACGTCCGGGCCCGGCTGGCGGCCGAGGCGGCCTCGGCCGGCGACGTCCCGGAGTTGACGGAGCTTCCGTACACCGAGGCTTTCGTCAAGGAGGTCCTCCGGCTGTGGCCGCCGACCTGGCTGATCGGCCGGACCGTACGGCGGGAGACGGAACTCGGCGGGTGGCGGCTCAACCCGGGCGACCAGGTGCTGTTCAGCATGTACCGGCTGCACCGGGACCCCCGCTGGTGGACCGACCCCGACCGGCTGGTGCCGGAACGGTGGCTGGACCCGCAGGTCACGCCCGCCCGGCACACCTACCTGCCCTTCGGCGCGGGGCCCCGGGTCTGCGTGGGGACGCAGCTCGGCATGATGCAGTTGACGCTCGCGACGTCCTGGCTGGTCGGCGACATGGAGATCGTCGGGCCGCAGGAGGTGACCCCCGACTTCAGCGGTCTGCTGGTTCCTCGGGACCTGCGCGTCGGGCTGCGGAGGCGGGTCGTACCGCAAGGCGTCTGATCTTCTCCCGCACGTCGTCGGCCTCGGCGGTGCGGCGCTGCTCGCGGTAGGAGTCGAGCGCCCGCTGCCAGGCGCGGCGGGCGGCGGTGAGCCGGCCCGACCCGTGGTGGACGTCGCCGATGCGGACCAGCGTGTCTGCGGCCTGGTAGGCGTTGCCCAGCCGCTCGCGCAGCTCCAGGCACCGGCCGTAGTAGCCGAGCGCCTCGTCGGGGCGTCCCGCCCGGTGGGCGATGTAGCCGAGGCTGTCGAGGGTGGCGGACTCGCCGTTGCGGTCCTCGTGCCGCCGGAACAGCCGCAGCGCCTGCTCGCAGTACGACTGCGCCGTCGAGTGGTGGCCGAGCACGGCGTGGCACCAGCCGGCGGCGCTGAGCGCGTTGGCCTCCCAGCGGGGGTCCTGGAGTTCCCGCTGCAGGCGCAGGGCGTTCTCCACGTGTGGCAGGGCGCGCGCGGGCTCACCCCGCTCCAGCCACGCGAACCCGAGCGTGTGACTGAGGTGTGCCTGGCCCGCGACGTCACCGTCCTGCTCGAAGAGGTTGAGCGCGAGCAGCAGGTGTTCCAGACCGTCCTCGACCCGGGACGCCTGCGCGTAGGCGTACCCCAGGTACCAGTGGGCGAAGGCCTCGGTGTTGCGGTGCCCCAGTCGTTCGGCGGCGGCGAGGCCGAGCTGCCAGGACTCGACGCGCTGCTCGTGCTGGCACCGCTTGTGGTAGGTGTCCGCCGCCCAGGCCAGCCGCCAGACGGCGGCGTCGATGCCGAGCCGCCCGGCCAGCCGCTGCACGGCGACGAGGCCGGGCTGCTCGTCCTCGAACCAGGCCCAGGCGGATGCGGCGTCCTCGAACTCGTGCTCCGCCGGCTCGGGGAAGATCCGCGCGGCGAGTGGACGGCCGGGGTACAGCATCCGGTCGGCGGCGGACGCGGTGTGCACGTACGAGTCGACGAGGCGGGTGAGCGCCTCCGTCCGCTCGTCGTCGGTCCGGTCGGACTGCGCGCGTTCGGCGGCGTAGAGGCGGACCAGGTCGTGCATGCGGTACCGCCCGGGGCGCTGCTGCTGGACCAGGTTGGCGGCCTCGAGGTGGTAGAGCGACAGCTCGGCACGGGGGACGGGCAGGCCGGCGAGCGCGGCGGCCGACCGCAGGCCGACGTCGGGCCAGGGCGCCAGCCCCAGCAGCGTGAACAGCCGGGCGGCGGCGGGGTCGAGGGCCTCGTACGAGGCCGTGAACGCGGCCCGGAGGTCGGTGCTCAGGTCGCCGGTCCGCAGGACGTCGAGGCGGGTGGAGGGGTTGCCCAGCGCCTTGGCGAGGATCGACAGGGGAAAGTCGGGGTGCATGGCGGCGCGTGCGGTGAGTACGCCGATCGCCAGCGGCAGGCCGCCGGTGTGCCGGACGAGGACGGCCACGCTGTCCGGATCCTCCGCGATCCGCGGGCCGCCGAGGTGGCTGCGGAGCAGGCGGTGGGCCTCGGCGTCCGTGAGGGCGTCCAGCCCGATCAGGGTGGCGCCGCTGGCGGCGCTCAGGCCGGGCAGGCGGTTGCGGCTGGTGATCAGCACGGCGCAGTGCGGGCCGCCGGGGAGCAGCGGCTCGACCTGTGCCACGTCGCGGGCGTTGTCGAGGACGACGAGCAGGCGGCGACCCGCGACCAGCGACCGGTAGAGACCGGACTGGGCCACCTTCCCGGCCGGCATGGCCGCGGCCGGGATGCCGAGGGAGGACAGCAGGTGGCGCAGCGCCACGTGGGGCGGCAGCGGGCCGCTCGAAGGGTCGAAGCCGTGGAGGTTGACGTAGAGCTGCCCGTCGGGGAAGAGGTCGACGTTGTCGTGCGCCCAGCGCAGGGCCAGCGACGTCTTCCCCATCCCCCCGGTGCCGCTGATCGCGGCGATGGCCACGCCGTTCGGGCGCCGTTCGCCGGCGAGCCGGTCCAGCTCGGCGCGTTCGCGTTCGCGGCCGACGAAGTGGGCCGGCGGAGCCGGCAGCTGGCGGGGGACCGGCATCGGGGCCGCCGTCGGGCTCGGCTGCTCCTCCGGCGGTTCCGCGACCGGGTCCGGCGGCCCCGGCGCGGGGTCGGGCCCGACGGTGGCGCGGGGCGCTTCGGGTGCGGTGTCGGAGGTGAGGATGCGCTGGTGCAGCCGCTGCAGTTCGGGCTCGGGCTCCAGCCCCAACTCGGCGACGACCCGGTCCCGCAGCCTCCGGTAGACCGCCAGCGCGTCGACCCGCCGGCCGCTGCGGTGCAGGGCCGTCATGAGCTGGCCGTGTGCCGGCTCGCGCAGGGGGTGGTCCGTGACGACGGCGTCGAGTTCGGCGATCGCCTCGGCGTGCCGGCCGGTGGCGAGCAGGGCCGCGGCCCGCTCCTCCCTGGCCTGTAGCCGCAGTTCCTCGAGCCGGACCACCTCGGTCTCGACGAAGGAGCCGTTGATCCCGTCCAGGGGCGTCCCGCGCCAGCGGCTCAGCGCCTCGTCGTAGCGGGCCACGGCGGCGGCCGGGTCGCCCTCGGCGGACGCCTCGCGCGCCCGCGCCACGCGGTCCAGGAAGTCGGTCAGGTCGAGCTGGTCGGGCTCCAGCCGCACCACGTACCCGGGGCGCTGCGTGCGGACCACGTCGACCCCCGCGGCGCGGCACGCCTTCCTCAGGTCGGAGACCAGCATCCTGACCCGGGCGGAGGGGGAGCTCGGCGGCGGCTCCCCCCACAGCAGCTCCGCCAGCCGCTGGACCGACACCACGCGGTTGGCGTTCAACAGCAGGATCGTCAGCAGCGCCCCCTGCCTGCCGGTCAGGACGACGTGCCCCGTCCCGGTGCGGAGTTCCACCGGCCCGAGCACGCGGAACGCGGCCCGCCCACGACCATCAGAACCCACCGCGACCTCCAGCCGAGCCGACGAACCGGGCGACCCGCCCCCGGACATTGGTGCCGTCCGGGGGCATTTGTCAGGGTAGTCGAGCGTGCGGCGGCCCCTCCCGCGTCGACTAAGGTCGCCTGCATGGGGAGCGCCGAGAGATCGTCACCGTCCGGGTCACAGTGGACCATCGCCGCCGCCGGCCACGAGGCCGTCATCGTCGAGGTGGGCGGGGGCGTGCGGACATACCGGCACGACGGGGTCGACCAGCTCGACGGGTACGACGCCGACGAGATGTGCCCCGGCTGCGCCGGGCAGGTGCTGGCCCCGTGGCCGAACCGGATCCGCGACGGCCGGTACACCTTCGGCGACCGGTCGTTGCAGCTCACCCTCAGCGAGCCGGAGCGGGCGGTGGCCATCCACGGGCTGGTGGCCTGGGTGCCGTGGCGGCTGGAGGAGCGGTCGGCGGACGCGGTGACGGTCGGCTACGACCTGCCGCCGCAGCCCGGCTACCCGTGGCCGCTGCGGCTGCGCACGCGGTGGAGCGTCGGCCCGGACGGGCTGCGCGCCGAGCACGAGGCCACCAACCTCGGCGCCGATCCCGCGCCGTTCGGCTTCGCGGTGCACCCGTACCTGCGGGTACCCGGGGTGGCCGTCGACGACCTGTCGCTGCGGCTGCCGGCCCGGTCCCGGTTGCAGGTCGACTCGCGGCTGCTGCCGATCGGGGTCACCCCGGTCGCCGGCACCGAGTACGACTGGACCAGCCCCCGCCGCATCGGCCGGGCCCAGCTGGACCTCACCTTCGGTGACGTGGTCCGCGACGACGACGGCGGCTCGGTGGTCAGCCTGAGCGCCCCGGACGGCTCGGCGGGCGTGCGGATCTGGGCCGACCGGGAGTTCGGCTGGTGGCAGGTGTTCACCGGCGACGCGCTCCCCGGGCCGCGGCAGCGCCGCTCCGTCGCGATCGAGCCGATGACCTGCCCGCCGGACGCGTTCCGCTCCGGCCGGGACGTGATCACCCTGAAGCCGGGCGCGACCTGGCGGGGTGTCTGGGGCGTACGGCCCGGGGCCTGAGCGGGGGAGCGCGTGGAGTTCAGCGAGGTGGTCCGGCGGCGCCGGATGGTCCGCAACTACGACCCGGACCGTCCGGTCCCGCCCGAGGTGGTGGAGCGGCTGCTCGACCACGCGGTCCGCGCGCCGTCGGCCGGGTTCGCCCAGGGCTGGGGGTTCCTGGTGCTGGAGGAGCCGGCGGACCGGGAGCGGTTCTGGGCGGCGGCCACCCCGGCCGGGGGCGGGCGGGAGCGGTGGCTGACCGGCATGCGCCGGGCCCCGCTGATCGTCGTGCCGCACGCGAACCGCTCGGCCTACCTGGAGCGCTACGCGGAGCCGGACAAGGGCTGGGCGGACCGCTCGACGGAACGCTGGCCGGTGCCCTACTGGTATGTCGACACCGGCTTCGCCGCCCTGCTGATGCTGCTGACCGCCGTGGACGAGGGGTTGGGGGCGTGCTTCTTCGGCATCCCGCCGCAGCGCCTGGACGCCTACCGGGACGCGTTCGGCGTGCCGGCGGAGTACGACCCGATCGGCGCGGTGACGGTGGGTTACCGGGCGGAGGACCATCGGTCACCGTCGCTGCGGCGGGGGCGGCGTCCGGTGGGCGAGGTGGTCCGGCGGGGGCGGTGGAGCTGACCCGCTCCGGGTGTTTCGCCCGGTTGTGAACCGGACGGCGGGTAGCGAAACTGACATCAGGGAGCAGAACGCGGGGTGGTGCAGCCCGCTACGCTGGCACGGGCATCGGTGCCGTGTGGTCGTGGCACCACGCCGCGACCCGGCCCGGCGTCGTGGGTCGGCCCGACCAGGGGGAGGGGAGCGTGCCGTCGTGATCTTCAGAGCGGTCCGGGACGGGCGTCCCTACCCGGAGCACAACCTGACGCTCAAGCAGTGGGCGGAGATCCCGCCGCGGCCGCTGCGCCTGGACCAGTTGATCACCACCAAGCGCGAGCTGGCGCTCGACAAGCTGCTCGCGGAGGACTCCACCTTCTACGGCGACCTCTTTCCGCACGTGGTGCAGTGGAACGGCGGGCTCTACCTGGAGGACGGTCTGCACCGCGCGCTGCGGGCGGCGTTGCAGCAGCGCAACCAGATCCACGCCCGGGTGCTCGTCCTCTCCGGCCCGATCGAGTGAGCGGCCGGCCCTGAGGCTTCGTTAGGGTGGCTGGCATGAGCCGTACCGATCTGCTGGACCTGGACTCGTCGCTCACCGAGGAGGAGCGGCAGATCCGCGCCGTCGTGCGCCAGCTCGTCGACGACCGGGTCCGCCCGCACGTCGCCGGCTGGTACGAGGAGGGCCACGTGCCCGCCCGGGAGCTGGCCCGCGAGTTCGGCAAGATCGGCCTGCTCGGCATGCACCTGACCGGCTACGGCTGCGCCGGCTCGTCGGCCGTCGCGTACGGGCTGGCGTGCCTGGAGCTGGAGGCCGGCGACTCGGGCGTCCGCTCCCTGGTCTCGGTCCAGGGCTCCCTGGCCATGTACGCCATCTGGCGCTACGGCAGCGAGGAGCAGAAGCAGCGCTGGCTCCCGGCGATGGCCACCGGCGAGGCGATCGGCTGCTTCGGGCTGACCGAGCCCGACCACGGCTCCGACCCCGCCTCGATGACCACCCGGGCCCGCCGCGACGGCGACGACTGGGTGCTGACGGGCGCGAAGATGTGGATCACCAACGCGCCGATCGCCGACGTCGGGGTGATCTGGGCGCGCACCGACGACGGCGTGCGCGGCTTCGCCGTACCGATGGACACGCCGGGGGTGACGGCGCGCGAGATCCGGCGCAAGATGTCGCTGCGCGCCTCCGTCACCGGGGAGGTCGTGCTCGACGACGTCCGGCTCCCGGCGGACGCCCGCCTGCCCGAGGCGGTCGGGCTGAAGGCGCCGCTGAGCTGCCTGACCGAGGCCCGGCACGGCATCGTCTGGGGCGCGCTCGGCGCGGCCCGCGACTGCCTGGAGACCGCCCTGGACTACGCCACCACCCGCACCCAGTTCGGGCGGCCGCTGGCCGGCTTCCAGCTCACCCAGGCCAAGCTCGCCGACATGGCCGTGGAGCTGAACAAGGGCGCCCTGCTGGCGCTGCACCTCGGCCGCCTCGCCGACGCCGGCCGGCTGCGCCCCGACCAGGTGAGCGTGGGCAAGCTCAACAACGTCCGGGAGGCGCTGGCCATCGCCCGGCAGTGCCGCACGATCCTCGGCGCGAACGGCGTCTCGGGGGAATACCCGATCATGCGGCACGCCAACAACCTGGAGAGCGTGCTCACCTACGAGGGCACCTCGGAGATCCACCAGCTGGTCGTCGGGCAGCGGCTGACCGGGCTGTCGGCCTTCGCCTGACCTGCGGTTTCGCCCGCCCGGTGGGCGCCGCCGCGCCGGCGCGGAGATCGATCCCGTCCGGTTGTGCCGCTCGGCGAGCGCCTGTCGTACCGGGGCCTTACCGTCATGACAGACGACGTGTCTGACGAGGACGGTGAGGGCCATGGCCCGCGACGGTGACATCAACGAGCCGACGAGGGAGTTCCCGGGATACCCGACCGGCGAAGAGCTCCGGGCCCGGACGGACGACGCGACGGAGCCCGCCCCGGGCGCGCCGGCGCCGGCCGGCGGGCCGGCCCGCGGCCTGCTCTGGGTGCTCGGCGCGGCGGCCCTGGCGGTGGTGGTGCTGCTCGGCGTGCAGGCCACCGGCATCCTGCCCGACTTCCGTAACCCGTTCACCAAGGAGCAGACCGACCGCAGCCAGCCGCCGCTGCTGAAGTCGATCCAGGATCTCAGCCGCTACGTCGCGGCCGAGGGCAACTTCCAGGTGGTGGTCGACCTCCAGAACGACCGGCGCAACGTGCCCGACTGGCTGCTCAACCAGCGCACCCTCTTCGTCGGGGCGGGCAGCGTCGAGGCTTACGTGGACTTCGCCAAGATCTCCGAGGGCGCGGTGGTCGAGTCCGCCGACGGCAAGTCGGTGGAGATCAGGCTGCCGGCGCCGCAGCTCGCCAAGACCAACCTCGACCTGGAGAAGAGCTACGTCTTCGCCGAGGAGCGGGGGCTGCTCAACCGGGTCGGTGAGCTGGTCGGCGGCGATCCCAACCGCCAGCAGCAGGTCTACCAGCTCGCCGAGGAGCGCATCACCGGCGCCGCCCGGGACAGCGGCCTGACCCAGCGGGCCGAGGAGAACACCCGCAAGATGCTGGAGGGCCTGCTCCGCTCCCTCGGCTACGAGAAGGTGACGGTCACCTACACCGCCCCCTGACGCCGAACGTCCACCCCCGCCCCGTCCCCGCCCCGCGCCACTTCGCGGAAGTAGCCCCCTCCGTCGGCGCCGGAGAGGGCTACTTCAGGGGATGTTTGTCGCCTCGACCCGGCGGGCCGGCGTGGCGCGGGCGACGCCGAGGTCGGTAGCGGGCGACGTCGGGGTCGTCAGCGGGTGGCGAAGTGGCGGTCCTCGTTCGGCATCAGCACCCACAGCACCAGGTAGACGATGAGCTGGGTGCCGGGCAGTAGCAGCGACAGCAGGAACAGCAGCCGGACGAAGCCGGCAGACCAGCCGAAACGCTGGGCCAGGCCGGCGCAGACACCGGCGATCATGCGTCCCTGACGGGGGCGGACCAGTTTGCGACTCATCGTCGTACTCCCACTCTGCGGCGTTCGCCGCGTCTGTCTCCACGGTAGGAAGGGGCGGCCGCCGCGCCCTCGGTCCCGAGGAGGATCGGCGGTCCGCGTACCCGTAGGTGGTTACCCGCGAGCCGGTCAGGCGACGCACCGGACGGGCGCTGAGCTGGGCGGGTAGGCTCGCCGGTCGGGCACCCGCGCGTCACGGGTGCCGGACGGCCGCCCCGCACCCGGGCCGGCCAGGACCGGGCCGGACCCGTCAGGGGTACGACGGCGAGGAAGTGCAGCCATGATCAGCGTTTTCGATCTTTTCAGTGTCGGTGTCGGGCCGTCGAGTTCGCACACGGTGGGGCCGATGCGGGCGGCGCGTACGTTCGTGGCGGGGTTGAAGGCCGATGGGTTGTTGTCGGGCACGGTGCGGGTGCAGGCGGAGTTGTTCGGTTCGTTGGGTGCGACGGGGCACGGGCACGGCAGTGATCGGGCGGTGTT
>NZ_JBSGDY010000151.1:0-15591 GCF_053602615.1 Micromonospora sp. NPDC004336 | reverse complement strand
GCCGGGTGCCCCCCGGGGACCGGGGGAGGGTCAGGCCGTGGATCCACCGCAACGACGCCGCCGTGGCCGAGGTGGCCCGGCGGGCCGCCGCGGCGGGCCTGAACCGCACGAGGCTGCCGGTCGGGCACGCCTTCCACAGCCCGCTGATGGCGCCGGCGGCCGCCGCCTTCGCCGGACACCTGCGCTCCCGCCGGTTCGGGCCGCCGCTGCGCCGGGTCGCCTCCACGGTCACCGGCGCCGTCCTGAGCCCCGACACCGACCTGCCGGGGCACCTGCACCGGCAGATCGAGGCGCCGGTGCGCTTCACCGCCGCGCTGGCGACCGCCGCCGCCGAGGTCGACCTGTTCCTGGAGGTCGGTCCCGGGAAGGTGCTCACCGGGTTGGCCCGCGAGCAGGCGCCCGACGTGCCGGCGCTGGCGGTGGACACGGACGCCGAGTCGCTGTCCGGCCTGCTCGCCGCCGTCGGCGCCGTGTACGCCCTCGGCGGCCCGGCCGCGTACCCGGCGCTGTTCGAGGACCGGCTGACCCGGCCGTTGGACCTGGACCGGCCCCGCGCCTTCTTCGCGAGCCCCTGCGAGGCGGCCCCCGAGCTGGCGGCGCCGGCGACCGTCGTGGCCGCCCCGGCGGAGCCCCGCCCCGCCGACGTGCCGGCGCCGGCGGCCACCGGCGCGCTGGAGCTGGTGCGCAACCTCGTGGCGCGGCGCGCCGAACTGCCCCTGGAGGTGCTGCGGGACGACAGCCGGTTCCTCGACGACCTGCACATGAGCTCCATCACCGTCGGCCAGCTCGTCAACGAGGCCGCGCGCGCCATGGGGCTGCCCGCCGTGGCGGTGCCGACCAACTTCGCCACCGCCACCGTCCGGGAGATGGCCGAGGCGCTGGAGGCCCGCGAGCGCGAGGCCCCGCACGAGCGGGCGGACCTCGTGGCCGGGGTCGCGCCGTGGGTGCGTACCTTCGTCGTCGACCTGGTCGAGGAGCCGCTGCCGGCCGCCGACGCGGCGGAGCCGTGCGGACGCTGGCAGGTCTTCGCCAGCCCCGGCCATCCCCTCGCCGACGCCCTGCGCCGGGCCCTCGAGGCGGCCGGGACCGGCGACGGCGTGCTGGTCTGCCTGCCCGACGAGCCCGGCGAGGAACATCTCGCCGTCGCGGTGCGCGGGGCCCAGGCGGCGCTGCGCCAGCCCGCCGGCGGCCGGCTGTTGGTGGTGCAGCCGGCGGCGCGGGCGGGGGCGCTGGCCAAGACCGCCCGGTTGGAGGGCGACCGGCTGCGGACCACCGTCGTGACCACGCCGCTCGACCCCGCCGCCGTCGCGCGGGTCGTCGCCGAGGTCGCCGCCACCGACCACTTCACCGAGGCGGTGTACGACCGGGTCGGCGTCCGCCGGGTGCCCCTGCTGCGCCCGGTGCCCGCTCCCGGCGGCGAGCCGGGCCCGGTGCCGCTGGGCCCGGCCGACGTGCTGCTGGTGACCGGCGGAGGCAAGGGCATCACCGCCGAGTCCGCCCTGGTGCTGGCCCGGGAGAGCGGCGCCCGGCTGGCCGTGCTCGGGCGGTCCGACCCCGAGGCCGACGAGGCCCTGGCCGGCAACCTCGAGCGGCTCGCCGACGCCGCGTCCGACCTGCGGTATCTCCGCGTCGACGTCACCGACGCGGACGCGGTGGCCGACGCGGTCGCGGCGGTCACCGCCGACTGGGGTCCGGTCACCGCCGTGCTGCACGGGGCCGGACAGAACACCCCGGCGGCGCTCGTCGACCTCGACGAGGCGGCCCTGCGGGGCGTGTTCGCCGCCAAGGTCGACGGCCTGCGGGCCGTCCTCGCCGCCGTCGACCCCGGGCGACTGCGCCTGCTGGTCACCTTCGGCAGCATCATCGGGCGGGCCGGGCTGCACGGCGAGGCGCACTACGCGGCGGCCAACGAGGCCCTGGCCGAGCTGACCCGGGAGGTGGCGGCGACCCGCCCGGGCTGCCGCGCCGTCTGCCTGGAGTGGTCGGTGTGGTCGGGGGTCGGCATGGGGGAGCGGCTGTCGGTGGTCGAGTCCCTCAGCGGCTCCGGCGTCACCCCGATCGGCCCGGACGACGGCCTGCGGGTCCTGCGCGAGGTGGTGGCCGACGACACGCTGCCGCCGGTGGTGGTCGTCACCGGGCGTACCGGCGGCCTCGAGACGGTGCGCTACCACCGTCCGGAGCTGCCGCTGCTGCGCTTCACCGAGCGCCCGCTGGTGCGCTACGACGGCGTCGAGCTGGTCTGCGAGGTCGACCTGGCGCGCACCACGGACCCGTACCTGGCGGACCACCGGCTCGACGGCGACCTGCTCTTCCCCGCGGTGCTCGGGCTGGAGGCCATGGCGCAGGTCGCCACCGCCCTCGCCCGGCATCCGGGGGTGCCCGTCATCGAGGACGTCCGGTTCGACCGTCCGGTGGTCGTCGACCCGGACGCCGGCACCACGGTCCGCGTCGCCGCGCTCGTCCGGTCCGAGCAGGTCATCGACGTCGTGCTGCGCAGCGCGGCGACCGGCTTCGCGGCCGACCACTTCCGGGCCCGGTTCCGGTTCGCGCCCGAGGAGACCCGTCCCGCCGACACCGCCGCGCCGGCCCCGGCGCAGCTGCCGGCCGTGCCGCTCGACCCGGCCCGCGACCTCTACGGCGACGTGCTCTTCCAGGCCGGCCGGTTCCGCCGGATCAGGGGCTACCGGCAGGTGGCGGCGCGGCTCGCCGAGGCCGAGGTGGTCACCAGCGACGCCGCCTCCTGGTTCAGCGCGTTCCTGCCGGGCCGGCTCGTGCTCGGCGACCCGGGCGCCCGGGACGCGTTCATGCACGGCATCCAGGTGTGCGTGCCGGACGCGACGCTGCTGCCGGAGGGCATCGACCGCATCTGGTCGGCGGGTCCCAAGCTGTCGGCCACGGAGGCCGTCACGATGACCGCGCGGGAGCGGGAGCAGCACGGCACCGCCTACGTCTACGACGTCGTCGTGCGGGACGCCACCGGGGCGGTGATCGAGCACTGGATGGGGCTGCGGCTGCGCGCCGTGCGTCCGCACACGCCGCCCGGGAACTGGCCGCCGGCGCTGCTGGGGCCGCTGCTGCAACGGCGGCTCGCCGAGGTGTTCCCCGGCGACGTCGCGGTCGCCGCGTCGCCCGGCGGTGGGGCCCGCGACTCCGGTGCGCTGCTGTCCCGGGCGCTGGGCCGACCCGTCGCGCTGCGGCACCGCCCCGACGGGCGGCCGGAGGTCGACGCGCCGTACGCCGTCTCCGTGGCGCACTCCGCGCCGCTGGACCTGGCCGTCGCCGTCGCCGGCGACGGGCCGCTGGCCTGCGACGTCGAGCCGGTGGCCGCCCGGACCGCGGCCGTACGCGACGACCTGGCGGGCCGGCACGCGAGCCTGGCGGCGCTGCTCGTCGCGGAGGTCGGTGACCCGCCGGACCTGGCGGCCACCCGGGTCTGGTGTGCGGCGGAGTGCCTGCAGAAGGCCGGGCGGCCGGCGGGGCGGCTGAGCCTGCTGCCCGGGGCGGTCCCCGACGGCTGGGTGGTCCTCGACGCCGGGGACGTCCGGGTCGCCACCCGCGCGGTAGCGGTGGCCGGCGCCGCCGCGCCGACCGTGGTGGCCGTGCTGGCCGGATCGGGGCGGTGAGCATGCCCCGCTACTACGAGTACCGGCACGTCGTCGGCTTCGAGGAGACCAACCTCGTCGGCAACGTGTACTACGTCAACTACCTGCGCTGGCAGGGCCGGTGCCGGGAGATGTTCCTGCACGAGCACGCGCCGGAGATCCTCGACGAGTTGCGGGTCGACCTGAAGCTGTTCACGCTCAAGGCGGAGTGCGAGTTCTTCGCGGAGCTGGCGCCGTTCGACCGCCTCGCGGTCCGGATGCGGCTGGTCGAGCTGACCCAGACCCAGATGGAGCTGGGCTTCGACTACCTGCGGCTCGGCGACGACGACCTGCTCGTCGCCCGGGGGCGGCAGCGGATCGCCTGCATGCGCGGGCCGAACGGGCGCACCGAACCGGTCCGGGTGCCGGCGGGCCTGGTGCGGGCGTTCGCCCCGTTCCGGTCGGCCACGGCGGGGCAGGGGTGAGCGGCGTGCGCTTCGACACCAGGCTGGTGCACGGCGGCCGGCGGCCGGCGGCGGGCACCGGGGACGTCGTCCCCCCGATCCACCTCTCCACCACCTACGAGCGCCGGGCGCAGGACGAGCCCCGCTACTTCTACGGGCGCGGCGAGAACCCGACCCGGGAGGAGCTGGAGGAGTGCCTCGCCGGGCTGGAGCGGGCGCCCTTCGCGACCGTCTTCTCCTCCGGTCAGGCCGCCGCCGCGACCCTGCTGTCGCTGGTGCGGCCCGGGCAGTGCGTGGTGTGCGCCGACGACGTGTACGCCGGCACCGACGGCCTGTTCGACCTGGCCGCGCGGCAGGGCGTGCGGGTGCGCTACGCCGACCTGACCACCCCGGAGGGGCTGGCGGCGGCCCTCGCGGAACCGGATCTCGCCCTGGTCTGGATCGAGACGCCCACCAACCCGCTGCTCACCGTGGTGGACGTCGGCGAGGCCAGCCGGCGGGCGCACGAGCGGGGCGCCCTCGTCGTGGTGGACAACACCTTCGCCAGCCCGGTGCTCCAGCAGCCGCTGGCGCTCGGCGCCGACGTCTCGCTCTACAGCACCACCAAGTCCATCGCCGGCCACGCGGACGTGCTGGGCGGCGCCCTCGTCTACCGGGACGCGCAGCTGCACGCCGCCGTGCGGGCGTACCGGACGACGGCCGGGAACGTGCCGGGCGCGCTGGACTGTTTCCTGGTCCGTCGCGGGCTGCACACCCTGTCGTTGCGGGTGCACCGGCAGGTCGCCACCGCGCGCGCCCTGGTGGAGCTGCTGCGGGCGAGCCCCGCGGTCGGCGCCGTCCACTATCCCGGGCTGCCGGAGCACCCGCAGCACGCGGTCGTCAAGGCTCAGATGAGCGCGCCCGGCGCGATCGTCTCCTTCGACTACCTGGCCGGCTCCGCCGAGGAGCTGCTCGACCGGTTCACCCTCTTCACCTGCGGGGTCAGCCTCGGCGGGGTGCACTCCCTCGTGGAGTGCCCGGCCCTGATGACGCACCGCCCGCTGTCGGCGCAGGCGCGGGCGCGCCGGGGCATCGGCGACTCGCTGATCCGGCTGTCGGTCGGCATCGAGGACCCGCACGACCTCGCCGAGGACCTGTCCCGGGCGCTGGCCGGCGGGCCCTGAGCCGCCGCGTCGCCCGCGTCCCGCCCGCCCTGCCACGAAAGGGGCCGTTCCATGGCCATCCGCGAGATCGACACCACGCTGCCGGTCGTCCGGACGCTGCCCGCGCCCGGTCGCTACCTGTGCGGCCTCACCTTCGACGGCGAATTCTTCTGGCACTCCGACCAGGAGGCCGGCGAGATCTACGCCCTCGCCCCGGGCGACGGCGCCGTCGTGCGGACGCTGTCCTGCCCCCGGGTGCGGGCCGACCTCACCGTGGGCGGTGGCGCGCTCTGCCAGGTCGGCGGGCGCCCGAAGCGGATCCTGCTGATCGATCCGCTCACCGGCGACGTGCTCGGCGAGAAGGAGGTGGCCCCGCCCAGCGGCCGGCTCTGCGGGGTGGAGACCAAGGGCGTGGCGATGTGGATGGGGCTGCGCGGGCCGTCGGTCGTGCAGCTCCGGGACGTCGCCACCATGACGGTGCAGCGCGAGTTCCCGGTGCCCGGCGTGCCGTCCGGGCTGACGGTCGCCGGGGACGTCGTGGTCTACGCCGACTTCGAGGGCGCGATGCTGCGGGCGGTCGACGCCCGGCACGGCACGCTGCGCGGCGAGGCGCCCGTCGCCGGGCGGCCGGTGGGCCTGACCTGGGACGGGGCGCTGCTCTGGTACGCCGACTTCGCCGGCCGGCGGCTGGCGGCGGTGCGGCTGCGCGACCTGCTCGCCACCGGCTCCTGACCCGACCCGACGGGCTCTTGACCCGACCCGACGGGCTCCTGACCCGACCCGACCGGCTCCTGGCCCGACCCGACCGGCCGGGACGCGATCACGCCCGGCCGGGAGGTGGGGTCATGTCCGACCGGGGGAGGTGGTCATTCCCGGTCGGGGACGTAGTCGTTGCCGGCGTACCAGTCGCCCCGGCCGCGCGGCAGCAGGTCCAGGACGTTCCACACCGGGCTGAGCAGGTCGATGCCGCGCTCGCCGCCGTCGGGGAAGCTCGCCGGGGCGGAGTAGAAGTGCCGTACCCGGTCGCCCTCGGCGCGCAGCACGCTGACCATCGGCCGCTGGCTGCCGTCCGGGTGCTCGGCGCGCAGGTCGGCGTTGAACGACGTCCCGTGGCTGGACAGGATCCGCAGGCCGGTCCAGCCCCGCCGCCGGGCCCAGTCCCGCAGCCGGGGCAGCGGCGCCTTGGCCACCACGGCGACGGCGGTGTGCCGACGCAGGTGCGCCAGCGCCCCGTGGAAGCCGTCCACCCACAGCGAGCACATGGGACAGGCCTCGGCGGCGTCCGGGGCGAACATCAGGTGGTAGACGAAGAGGGTGTCGTGCTCCTCGAACAGCTCGCGCAGCGGGACGCGCCGGGTCGGCTCCGACCGGTCCAGCTCGGCCGGCCCCTCGGCGAGCCGGTAGTCGGCCAGCAGCGGGCCGGGCGGCAGCCGGCGCCGCGCGGCGGCGACCCGTTCGAGCTGGTCCCGCAGTTCCTGCTCGGCCGACGCGAGCGACCGCCGGGCGGCCACGTACGCGGCGTCGGCGCCGACGGGCCAGCTCGGCAGCGCGGTCTCCTGATCGACGTCGGCCATGTCCGCACTCCTCCGCGACGGTCGGGCCACCCCCGGCAGGCTACCCGCCCGGTACCCGCCGTGATGTTTCCACCACGCGGACGCCTCATGCGTTACGCTTTAAAAATGCGTGGTGTTTTGCTCGCTGGTGGCACCGGCTCGCGGATGTGGCCGGTGACCCGGGCGGTCTCCAAGCAACTGATGCCGGTCTACGACAAGCCGATGATCTTCTATCCGCTGAGCACCCTCGTGACGGCCGGCGTGCGGGAGATCCTCATCATCACGCGCCCCGACGAGCAGGGGCTGTTCCGGCGCCTGCTCGGCGACGGCGGCCAGTGGGGCCTCGACCTGCGCTACGCGGTGCAGGAGCGCCCGGCCGGCATCGCCCACGCGCTCCTGCTGGCCGCGGACTTCCTCGCCGGCGGGCCGGCCGTGCTGGTCCTCGGCGACAACATCATCCACTCCGCCGAGCTGGACCGGCAGCTCGCCGAGCTGACCGACGTGGACGGCGGGCTGGTCTTCGGGCTCCCGGTGGCCGACCCGCGCCCCTACGGTGTGCTCGACTTCGACGACTGCGGCGCCGTGCGTGACATCGTGGAGAAGCCGCTGGTCCCGCCGTCCCGATACGCCGTTCCCGGCCTGTACGTCTACGGCCCCGACGTCGTCTCCGTCGCCGCCGAGCTGACGCCGAGCGCCCGGGGCGAGCTGGAGATCACCGACGTCAACCGGGCCTACCTGCGCCAGGGCCGCTTGGAGGTGCGACTGCTCGGGCGGCGGACCGCGTGGCTGGACACCGGCCGGTTCGGCGACCTGATGAAGGCGGCGGAGTACGTCCGCGTCATCGAGGAGCGGCACGGGGTCAAGGTCGGCTGCGTCGAGGAGGCGGCCTGGCGCGCCGGCCTGCTCGACGACGCGGCGATGCGCCGCCTCGCGGTGCCGCTGCGCGCCAGCGGCTACGGCGACTACCTGCTGCGCCTGCTCGACGGCGAGCGGCCCGCGCGCCCGGCCGCCGTCGGGTGACGCCCGGGGGCGCGGGGGAGGGATCGACGCCCGTTGCCCCGATCAACTTGTCAATCATATAGTGATCCGAGGCTGTAGTCCGCCTGCGAGGAGAGCGACAATGACCGCCGTCCGGTTCGACTCCGTGGCCTTCAAGGCCGAGCAACGCGACACCTGGAACGCGGTCAGCGCCGGGTGGGACTTCTGGCAGGACCGGTACGAGCGGGCGGCGGCCCCGGTGACCGACTGGCTGCTGCGCGCCGCCGCGCTCCGGCCCGGCCACCGCGTCCTCGACGTCGGCTGCGGCACCGGCGAGCCGTCGGTCAGCGCCGGCCGGCTGGTCGCCCCGGCCGGCCGGGTGCTCGGCATCGACCTCGCACCGGAGATGGTCGACCGGGCCCGCCGCTGCGCCGCCGGACTCGGCCACCCCATCGAGTTCGCCGAGTCCGACGTGGAGGCCCTCGACCTGCCGGCGTGCTCCTTCGACGCGGTGCTCAGCCGGTGGGGGCTCATGTTCGCGGTGGACCGGCGGCGGACGCTCGCGAGCCTGCACCGCCTCCTGGCGCCCGGCGGCGTGCTCGCCGCGTCGGTCTGGGGCCCGCCGGAGGCGAACCCCATGACGTCGCTGGGCTTCCGGACGCTGGCCGCCGGCCTGCCGGGCCCGCCGCCGGACCGCCCCGGCCCGTTCAGCATGTCCGACGCCGCCCGCACCCGCGCAGACCTGCTCGCGGCGGGTTTCACCGACGTCGGCGTCGAGCCCGTGGGCATCGCCATGCGCTTCAGCTGCGTCGACGAATATCTCGCGTACACCCGGGACGTGACGCCGCCCGGGGTACTCGCGGCGGTGCGGCGCCAGCTCGGCGCCGACGCGGAGCGGGCGGGCTGGGAGCGGCTCGCCGAGGCCGCGGCCGTCTTCGCCGACGAGTACGGCGTGGTCACGCTGCCGGGCTCGGCCCTCTGCCTGCGCGCCCGCCGCGCCCCCGCCGACACCGACACCGCCGCCCCCGCCACCACGACTGCCGCCACCGTCCCCGCCGCCGCGACTGCCGCCGCCGACACCGGTGCCACCGCCACCACCGCCCTTGCCCCCGTCGCCAGCGCCGCCCCCTCCGTCTCCGCCGTCTCCGCCACCAGCGCCGCCGCCGGGCGGTCCGCGACCGCCGGGTCGGGGTCGCCGCCGACGGCCGGGCCGGGGAGGACCGGATGACCGCGGCCTGCCCGAGCGCGCCCCGCCCGGTCCGCCCGCCGGCCGGCCATCCCGGCCTGCTGGCGCTGGCCCAGTCGTACGTCGACGACGCCGCCGCCCGCGGCGAGCTGCCCCGCCGGGACCTGCGGCGGCTGCCCGGCGCACGGGTGGACGTCGACCCGGAGTTCTGCCGCGCGGTGGCCCGGCACTTCGACCGGGCGCCCCGGCGGGACGTCGGCCCGGGCCTGGCGGCCCGCTACCGCCGGTTCACCGAGGAGAACCTGCGCCACTTCGCGCTGCTGGCCCGGGCCGGCATCCGCGTCGAGCCGTGGCGGGGCCCCGGGCAGCCCTACCGGGGCGCCGCCGACCTGATCGACGGTCTCGCCCGCACCGGCGTGCTGCACGTCTACCTGACCCGCGACGGCCACGGCCCCGACGGTCCCGCCCCCGACCATCCGCTCTGCGCCCCGTCCGGCGTCACGGTCGACGGCGTCCCGCTGCTGCACAACGACATCTTCCGGGCCGTGCACGACGTGTTCGGCCACGTCATGCTCGGCGCCTCGATGGGGGTGGCGGGCGAGTTCCTGGCCGCGTACGGGCATATGGCCATGTACTCGCCCGAGGTGCATCCCGTCGTCTTCATCGAGCAGGTCAGCCAGATCTGCTGGTTCTTCCACGGCCCACACCTGGCCGACCGGTCGGGGCGGTGGCCCCGGCGCGGCGAGCCGGGATGGATTCCCCCGTCCGAGCGGCCCTACCCGGAGCAGAAGCTCTTCCCCTGCCCACCGGGTTTCCTCGACCGCTTCACCGCAAGCTTCACGGAGGAAGCAGGATGACCGACACGGCTGCCCACCCCCTGTCCGCGGTGCGGGCGGAGTTCCCGTTCCTCGACCCGTCCGGCTACGACCCGCCGCTGGCCTACCTCGACAACGCCGCGACGACGCAGAAACCCCGGCCGGTCCTCGACGCGGTGGTCGACTTCTACACCACGGCGAACAGCAACATCGGGCGCGGCTTCTACGAGCTCAGCCGCCGGGCCACGGGCCGCTACGAGGACGCCCGCGAGGTGGTCCGGCGGTTCGTGAACGCCGCCCACGCCGACGAGATCGTCTTCACCCGGGGCACGACGGACGCGGTGAACCTGCTCGCCGACACCTTCGCCGAGCGGATCGTCGGGCCGGGCGACGACATCGTGGTCACCGGCATGGAACACAACTCCAACCTGCTGCCGTGGCGCCGGCTCTGCGAGCGGCGTGGGGCCAGGCTGCGGATCGTGCCGTCGCCGGACGGCGGGCCGGTCCGGCCGGACGACCTGGCCGCCGTACTGGGCCGCCGGACCCGCCTCGTCGCGGTCAGCCACGTCTCCAACGTGCTCGGCACCGTCAACCCCGTGCGGGAGCTGGTCCGGGTGGCGCACGACCGGGGCGTGCCGGTGGTCGTCGACGGCGCGCAGGCGGTCGCGCACCTGCCCGTCGACGTGCGGGAGATCGGGGCGGACTTCTACTGCTTCTCCGGTCACAAGGTGTACGCCCCGATGGGCTCCGGGGTGCTCCACGGCCGCCGCGAGCTGCTCGCCGACCTGCCGCCGTACCAGGTGGGCGGCGGGACGGTGAAGGGCGTCTCGCACGACGCCCCGGTCTCCTACGTGCCGGTCCCGGCGCGGCTGGAGGCCGGCACCCCCGACATCGGCGCCGCCGTCGGGCTGGCCACCGCGCTGACCTGGCTGGACGGTCTCGGCCGGGACGCGGTGCGGGCGCACGACGCGGACCTGGTCCGGTACGCCGTCGAGGTGCTGCGCGACGTCGACCGGGTCCGGGTCGTCGGCGACCCGGCGGCGGACCCGGCGGGCATCGTCTCCATCGCCGTGGACGGCCTGCACCCGTACGACGTGGGCGGGCACCTCGACCGGCACGGCATCGCCGTGCGGTCCGGCGTGCACTGCGCCAGCGCGTTCCTCGACGACCTGGGGCTGCTCGGCACGGTGCGGCTCTCCTTCGCGGTCTACAGCACCCGCGACGAGGTCGACCGGGTCGCCGAGGCGCTGCGCACCGTGCGGGCGGGGGAGTGGACCACCGACTACCCCGACACGCGGTTCCGGTGACCGCCGCGCCGAGCCCGGCCGCCACCCGGGAACCGGGCTTCGACACGCTGCCGGCCGAGGACCTGGCGTCGGCCGCGCTGGGCCGGGCCCGCCGGCAGGGCGCCGCCTACGCCGACGTACGGCTGCGGCGGGTGCGGGCGCTGCGCGAGCGCGTCCGCGACGGCCAGCCCGAGGGCACCCAGGAGAGCGTCGAGACCGGGGCGGGCGTGCGGGTCCTGGTCGACGGCACCTGGGGGTTCGCCGCAGGCGTCGACCTCACCCCGCCGGGCCTGGCCGCGCTGGCCGCCCGCGCCTGCGAACAGGCCCGGATGCTGCGCCCCCTGCGCGGCGCGCCGGTGCGCCTGGCGCCCGAGCCGGTCCACGGCCCGGCGGTCTGGGAGTCGCCGTGCGAGGTGGACCCCTTCGCCGTGCCCGCCGCCGAGCGGACGGCCCTGTTGGGCCGCTGGTGCGACGTGCTGCGCGCCGGCGGCGTCGACCTCGCCGAGGCGCTCCTGCAGGTGTTCCGCGAGTCCAGCTTCTACCACGACAGCGAGGGCCGGCGGATCCGGCAGCGGCGGACCTGGCTGCACCCGATGGTGATCGGGTTCCGGATCGACTCCGGCAACGGCACCTTCGAGACCATGCGCACCCTCGGGCCGCCGGCCGCCCGCGGCTGGGAGTACCTGACCGGGACCGGCTGGGACTGGGCGGCGGAACTCGCCCGGATGCCCGGCGAGCTGGCCGGGAAGCTCGCCGCCCCGTCCGTGGAGCCGGGCGAGTACGACCTGGTCGTCGACCCGACGAATCTCTGGCTGACGATCCACGAGACCGTCGGGCACGCCACCGAGCTCGACCGGATCCTCGGCCGGGAGGCGGCCTTCGCCGGCACCTCGTTCGTCACGGGCGACGACGTCGGGTCGCTGCGCTACGGCTCGCCCGCGATGAACGTGGTCGCCGACCGGACCACCCCCCACGCGCTCGCCACGATCGGCTACGACGACGACGGCGTGGCCGCCGGGTCGTGGCCGCTCATCCGCGACGGGGTGCTGGTCGGCACGCAACACGACCGGCAGACCGCCGGCGCCGCCGGCCTGGAGCGCTCCACGGGCTGCGCGTTCGCCGAGTCGTACCGGCACCTGCCCGTGCAGCGGATGCCGAACGTGTCGCTGCGCCCCGCGCCGGGCGGCCCGGACACCCGCGAACTGATCGGCCGGGTGCGGGACGGGCTGTACGTGGTCGGCGACAACAGTTTCTCCATCGACATGGCGCGGGTGAACTTCCAGTTCACCGGGCAGCGCTTCTACCGGATCCGGGACGGCCGGCTCGCCGGTCAGGTGCGCGACGCCGCGTACACCGGGACGACGCTGGAGTTCTGGCGGTCGCTGGAGGCGGTGGGCGGCCCGCAGACGTGGCTGCTGTCCGGCGCGGGCCAGTGCGGCAAGGCACAGCCGCTGCAACTCGCCGCCGCCGGGCACGGGTGCCCGTCGGCGCTGTTCCGGCGCGTACGCGTCACCAGCACCCGGGCGGAGGTGCCCGCGTGAGGACGCCGCGGCCCCCGGAGACGGTGGAGATCGCGCTCGCGGCCGCACGCGGCGACGACTGCGTGGTGATCGTGGAGCAGGGCCCCGACGCGCACCTGCGCTGGGCCGACAACGCGCTGACCGGCAGCGGCAGCGGCGACGTGCACCGGGTGTCGGTGGTGAGCGTGGTCGGCGGCCGGGTGGGCGCGGTGTCGCTGTGCGGGCCGGCCGACCGGGCCGAGATCGTCGCGCTGGTCCGGGCGGCGCAGGAGGCCGCCCGGCAGGCCCCGCCGGCTCCGGACGCGCGGCCCCTGCCCGCCCCCGGGGCCGGGTCGCCGCACTGGGACGACCCGGTCCCGGCGGCTCCGCCGGTGCTGGCCGGGCTGGTCGACCAGCTCGCCGCGGGGTTCGGCCGGGCCCGGCGCGACGGCCGCGTCCTGCACGGGTACGCCGAGCACCGGCTGCGCAGCACGTTCCTCGGCACCTCCACGGGCGTGCGGCTGCGGCACGACGAGTCGGCCGGGCACCTCGAGCTGACCGCGCGCGGACCGGACGGCCATCCGGTGTGGACGAACACCGTGACGGCCGACTTCGCCGACGTGTCGGTGGCGGCGTTGCAGGACGAGCTGGACCGGCGCCTGCGCTGGGGGCGGCGGCGGGTCGAGCTGCCGCCGGGCCGCTACGAGTGCCTGCTGCCGCCGACCGCCGTCGCGGACCTGATGAACTACGCCTACACCACGGCCGGCGCCCGGGCGGCGGCGCAGGGCCGGACGGTCTACAGCGGGTCGGGCGGCCGCACCCGGATCGGCGAGCGGCTCGCCGACGTGCCGTTGACCCTGCGCAGCGATCCGGCGGCGGACGGGCTGCGCTGCGCCCCGTTCGTGGTGGCGCCGTCGTCGACGCCGACGAGGTCGGTGTTCGACAACGGCCTTCCGCTGGCCCCGACCCGCTGGTGGGACGGGGGCCGGCTGCGGTCGCTGATCCAGACCCGCGACAGCGCGGACGAGCTGGGCATGCCGCTCACGCCGGCCGTGGACAACCTCGTCCTGGAGGGGCCGGGGGGCGCGTCGACCGCCGACCTGGTCGCGGCGACCGGGAACGGCCTGCTGCTGACCAGCCTCTGGTACATCCGCGAGGTCGACCTCGCCACCATGGCCCTGACCGGGCTGACCCGCGACGGCGTCTACCTGGTGCGGGACGGCGAGGTCGTCGGCGCGGTCAACAACTTCCGGTTCAACGACAGCCCGCTGGCGATGGCGGCCCGGGTCACCGAGGTGGGCGCGACGGTGCCGACCCGCGCCCGGGACTGGGGCGACGCCGTGGCGCGTACGGCCATGCCGATGCTGCGCGTCCGGGACTTCCGGCTCACCGCCGCCACCCGCGCGGTCTGAACCCCCGCGCGACCATCCGCCCGCCGTCGGCGTGGCGGCGCTCCGGCGCGCCCGGTTCAGTTGAGTAACAAATAGCGCTCGTGGGATGTGCGGCTGCGGGGATTCAAACCCGGCTCCGGACGGTCCCCTGTAGCCATACGCGAAACCGGACATTATTTCGCAAACGATCAATGTGAGCCCGTTGACAGTCACTTTAGAAAACAATAGCGTTCGGGTCAGTGGTCCTCCGGATTGAGCAAGCGTCACAGACGGCGCCAAGGCACCCGGGGAATACAGGGAGGTGGAGCCGTGACTGACACGGCGAGAGAGACCTACGAGTCACTCAACATCGAGCCGAAGCCGCTGCGGCCGCACATCCTGGCTGCGGCGACGGTCGTCTTCGGCGACGACTACTACGGTGGCCGTCGGGAGACGATCAACCTGTCGGGCTTCGTGCAGATGAACAAGTGGCCGATGCCGGGGTTCAAGCACACCGTCGACGAGGACGGGACGGCGAGCTTCAACCTGGAGCTCATCAGCGCCCCCGAGGTCGGCATCAAGGGGTTCAGCTACACGCTGAACGACCGGATCCAGATCCTGTCGAACCCGTACCTGCCGAACACCGGTCACATCAAGCAGATCGTGCCCGGTAAGAACTTCCCCGCGGAGTTCTACATCCGGCGGTTCGGCATCCTGGAGACCAGCACCATGCGGCTGGCCCACCGGGGTGTCATCGACGTCAAGGGCATCGTGGACGGCCTTCCGCCGTACAAGACCCCGCTCACCTCGCCGTTCCTCGGCCGCCCCTACGGCGACCAGGGCGAGGTCATGCCGGCGCACAACGTGGTCCGGGGCACCAACCTGCCGGCCGCGTGGTACCCGTCGAACGACGACAACGAGGCCGTCGGCAACACGCCGAGCGCCTTCTTCGCGTCGAGCATCGGCCCGTGCGTCTCGATGCTGGTCGACCCGTCGATCATCATCCAGGCCTCGACCGAGGCGAAGATCAAGGTCGAGGTCAACGGCCGCACCGAGGAGATCGAGCTCGCCGGCGACTACCCGCTCGCCGCGGGCGCCGAGATCCTCCTCTTCGGGCCGGAGAAGCACGACCAGGGCTCCGGGGTGCTGGCCCAGCTCGCCCGCGTGGCGCTGGTGGGCAACAGCCCGGCGCTGGGCGGCAAGGTCATGCTGCGGGCCAGCTTCTTCACCGTCTCGGGCGGCCAGCTCGGCGACGGCAACGAGGAGAGCCTGAGCCGGCTGCGGTACCCGGGTGAGCTGCACTTCGACGCTCACTTCGAGCTGGTGACCCCGTCCGCCACGCTCTACGCGGCGGCCCCGGTGCACCTGAGCGGCCAGCTCAAGGACCTGGAGCCGACCGGCACGCTGCTGACCGCCGATCACGCCGACGCCGCGCTGCGGACGAAGGACGGCGAGTCCCGGGCGCGCCTGACCGGCGTGTCGCTGAAGCTCGGTGACGCGCTGGTGGGCTCGGAAGCCTACGTCAGCGCGTGACGACCAACCGCCGTTGGTAGTCCCGAAAAGACGTCGTCCCGGGTGGCCTCCTGTCACCCGGGACGCCGTCACTCTCCAGGGGTGGCAGACATGTTCGAGCGGTTCACCGACCGAGCGCGACGGGTTGTCGTCCTGGCCCAGGAAGAGGCCCGGATGCTCAACCACAACTACATCGGTACGGAGC
>NZ_JBSGDY010000150.1:0-15677 GCF_053602615.1 Micromonospora sp. NPDC004336 | reverse complement strand
CCGGTCGCCGGCGACCGGGGTGTGCCCGCCGCCGACGTGGGCGATGAAGACCGGCCCGCCGGCGCCCGGCACCGGGGCGAGGACGCGCCCCGCCTGCTCGACCAGCCAGGGATAGCGCCCGCGCAGGCCGTCCGCCCGCGCGCGGGTGAGCACCGGCAGCCCGAGCAGGTCGGCCACCTCGAACATCCGGTCGCCCGGGTTGTCGAGCACCTCGACCAGCCCGTCGTCGGCCCACCGGCGGACCACCATCCGCTCGTTGGAGGTGAGGTCCGCGTCGGAGAGCAGCGCGCGGTGGACGACCGCGTAGACGGGGACGCTGTCCTCCTCCAGCTCCCGGGCGAGGGCGTCGATCACCATGCCGAGGCGAAGCAGGCTGGCCGGCCGGCCGCCGTCGATGTCCTGGTAGCGGATCACCTCGGCCAGGTCGAGGACGGCCCGGGCCAGCGATGGGTCGGTGCAGACCCGCCCCTCGATGGCGTCCAGCACCTTGCTGATCTCGAATCTCATCGGACGCTCCCCACGATCTCGTCGATCCGCCTGGCCAGTTCCAGGTCGCGCCGGGTGACCCCGCCCGCCGAGTGCGTGACGCAGCGGAAGGTCAGGGTGCGCCAGCGGATGTCGATGTCGGGGTGGTGGTCCAGTTCCTCCGCCGTCGCGGCGACCCGGTCGACGACCGCGACGGCCTCCGGGAAGCTGGCCAGTTCAACGGTGCGGGTGATCCCGGCGGGGTCCCCCGACCAGCCCGCCAGCCCGCCCAGCTCGTCTCGCACCGCCTCGGCGGTGAGCACGTCTGCCATGGGGAGACCCTACCGGGGCCGCTCGGAACGACGCCGACCAGCGGCGGGAGGTGTGTCACATCCGGCAGCCGGCCCGGTGGCGCATGGACAGGCCCCACTGGACCGCGGACGTTAGGCTGACCGACGGCCCGGCCGGGCCGCGACTCTCGTCGCCCCGGCCCACCCTGCGTGAGGAGATTTTCCCCATGAACACTCGACGGCTGGCGACCACGGGGGTCGCGATCGTCGCCGCGCTCAGCCTCGGCCTGACCGGGTGCGGCACGAAGACGGACGCGGACACCCCGGCCGGCAACGGCGGCACCAACGCGGCACCGGCCACCAGCTCGGCCCCGGCGGACGCCCGCGCCGAGCTGAGCGCCGCCGCGCTGAAGCTCAACCAGCAGAGCGTCCGGATGAAGCTCAAGTCGTCCGTCATCGACGGTGACGGCGTGATGGACCCGGCCACCAAGACCGGCGACATGACGATGAAGATGGGCCCGCAGGGCACCTTCCGGGTCCTCATGCTCGGCGACGACGCCTACCTGAAGATCACCGGTGTGGCGGGGATGCCGAAGAAGTGGATGCACATGGACGCCACCAAGCTCGGCAAGAGCGGCAACCTCAACCTGATGCCCGAGGGCGACCCGGGCGGCGCGAAGCAGATGATCGACAGCGTGGTGGACGTGAAGAAGACCGGCGAGGGCGCGTTCGCCGGCACGCTCGACTACACGCGCACCAAGAGCGAGGACAAGGCCATCCAGGCCCTCGGCGAGAAGGCCAAGTCCGTGCCGTTCACCGCCAAGGTGGACGACCAGGGCCGGCTCGTCGAGTTCGCCATCGACACCAGCGTGCTGCACGAGTCGCTGGGCATGATGACCACGACGTACTCGGACTTCGGCGCCCCGGTCTCGGTGAAGAAGCCGGCCGCGAGCGAGACGCAGGAGGCCCCGGAGGAGCTCATCAAGGCCATGGGCTCCTGACCTGACGTACGCGAGATGGGGGCGGCGCCGTCGGCGCCGCCCCCATCCACGTCTCGGCTCAGCCGCGCAGCGGCCGGCCCACCTCGTGCAGGTGCGCCAGCGCCTGACGGTACGACTCGACCAGCCCCGTCTGCGCGTACGGGATGCCGCGCTCCGCGCAGTACGCGGCCACGATCGGCTGTGCCCGGCGCAGGTTCGCCCGGGGCATGTTCGGGAACAGGTGGTGCTCGATCTGGTAGTTGAGCCCGCCGAGGGCGAAGTCGACGACCCGGCCGCCCCGGACGTTGCGCGAGGTCAACACCTGCTTGCGCAGGAAGTCGAGGTCGTCGTCGGCGGTCGGCATCGGCATCCCCTTGTGGTTCGGGGCGAACGAGCAGCCCATGTAGAGGCCCCACAGTCCCTGGTGGACGGCCACGAAGAGCAGCGCCTTCATCGGCGACATCACCAGCAGCAGCGCGCCGAGGTAGCCCACCGCGTGCAGGCCCAGCAGCAGCGCCTCGACCCTGCGGTGCCGCATCGGGGTGCTGAACCGGCCGTCCGGCTCCCGCCCCACCACCGCCCGTACGCTCGCCACGTGCAGGGCTAGCCCCTCCAGCAGCAGCATCGGGAAGAACAGCCACGCCTGCCGGCGGGCCAGCCAGCGGCCGAAGCCGCGCGTCCCGGCCGCCTGCTCGTACGTCCAGACCAGCGCGCCCGCCCCGACGTCCGGGTCCTCGTCCTCGTGGTTGGGGTTGGCGTGGTGCCGGTTGTGCTTGTCGACCCACCAGCCGTAGCTCAGCCCCACCGCCAGGTTGCCGGCGAGCAGGCCCACCGCCTCGCTCGGCCCGCGCCGGCGGAACATCTGGCGGTGCCCGGCGTCGTGCCCGAGGAACGCGACCTGCGTGGTGGCGACGGCCAGGAAGGCGGCGACCAGGAGCTGCGCCCAGGAGTCGCCCACCAGCCCGACGACCGCCCAGGCCGCCGCGAAGACGCCGAGGGTGAGCACGATCCGCGTCACGTACCGCCCCGGCCGCCGCTCCAGCAGGCCCGCCCCGCTGATCCGTCGGGACAACTGTGCGTAGTCACTGCCCCGCCGTACCGGCGGTTCCGCCACCGCTGCGAGCACCATCGCGGCTCCCGTTCCTCGACCCCCGGGCCGCGCCGGCCGGCGCGCCCCTCCCGTCCAGTCTGCGGATTCCGGTTGCTCTGAGTAACCCTGTCAACCCCCGGACCGGGGGTAGGGCAGGCCCTACCCCGTCCCCTCGGTGCCGGTCGACGGTCCCGCCGGGCGGGGCTCGGCCGGTCAGCCCATCCGGCCGACGGCGGCCCGGAGCCGGGCCAGGTCGCGCCGCCGTCGCTCGTACGTGGCGGCGAGGCCGATCAGCGCGAACCCGCCGACGGCGAGGAAGATCCACCGGGGCAGCAGGTCCCAGCCGCGGGCCAGCTCGTGCAGCGCGAGCAGGGCCAGGGTGACCCCGCCGAGCAGCACCGGCGCCTGCCAGCGGCGCGTCGCCCCGGCGAGCACCGCGCCGAGCGCGACCGTGCCCAGCAGCAGCCGCCGCCAGGGCTGCGGGTCCGGCGCCACCAGCACCGACACCAGGCTCGGCAGCAGGGCGGCCGCGAGCCCCGGGCCGAGCGCCAGCCAACTGTTCAGCCCGGGCCGGGTGCGCAGCGCCGCCACGCCGGCCACGAGGGCCAGCGCCGCCGCCGGCACCGTGTACGCCTCCAGCAGCGCCACCTTCCCGGCGGCCAGCAGCAGCCAGCCGCCGAGCAGCTCGCTGCCGCCGGCGATGCCCGCGAAGGCCCAGCGCCGGCCCGCCGACTCGCCCCGGCGCAGCACCCGCAGCGCGACGGCGGCGCCCCACAGCACGCAGACCGCCGCGGCGTACCGGAGCGTGCCGACCGCGAGCAGCAGCGCGACCAGCGCCACCGCCTGGGCGGCCGCCTCCAGGACCACCGCCGTGCCCGCCCTCCGCCGAGCCGGGCCGGCGACGGCGGCGGCAGCGGCGCGAGGGCCGGCGGCGACGGCGGCGCGAGGGCCGGCGCCGACGCCGGCAGCGGCGCGAGGGCCGGCGACGGCGGCGGTCCGGGGGCCGCCGAGCAGGGCGGCGGCGGCCAGCGTCAGCACCGCCACCGCGAGCACGCTGAACGCGGCCGTCCGCAGCGGCAGCCCGCCGGCCAGCGGGGCGGTGACCGCCAGGCCGGTCGCGGCGGCCACCGCGACCAGGCAACCGGCGAGCCGGGCCTCGTCCCGGCGCGCGGCCGCGCCGACCACGGTCGCCGCCACCACCAACACGCCCAGGCCCGCGAGCGTGCCCGCCCGGGTGGCCAGCAGCCCCAGCAGCCCGGCACCGGTCAGCGCCAGCCCCACCGGCACGGCGACCGGGACGAGCAGCGCCCGGGGCGCGGCCAGGGCGGCGACCAGCACCACGGCCACCCCGACGAGCAGCGTGGCGGCCGGCGTCACCGGCCACGGCGCGCCGGCGGCCACGAGCAGCACCGGCAGCGCGGTCGCGGCGAACGGCAGCGCGGCCAGCACAGCCCGCCACTGCCCGGCGCGCGCCGGCGCCGCGCCGCCCGACGCACCGGGGCCGGCGGCAGGCGGCCCGCCCGCGTCGGAGCGGTCGACCCCCGACGTGCCCGGGTGCGGGCGCGGCACACCCGGCTCCCCGGCGCCGGACGGGGCGGCTTCGCCGGGGCGGGCGACCAGGATCGCGGCCACCGCCAGCACGGCCAGCGCCACGCCGGCGGGGAACGCCTCCGGCGCGGGTGCGACGGCGGGCGCCCCGGACCAGGGCGACACCCCGCCGTACGGGGCGAGGAGCGCCGTGAGCGCGACCGGCGCGGCGGCGACGACGGAGATCACCAGCAGCCCGACGCCGACCACCCGCAGGACGATGCCCGGGCGCGCCGCCCCGCCGAGCGCCGCCAGCAGGACCGCCACGGCGGCGTAGAGGGTCACCGGCTCGTCGGCCGGCACGACCAGCGGCGCCAATCCGACCAGCGTGACCGCGACGGCGAGCGCGACGCTGCCGTACGCCCGCAGGTCGGGCCAGTACCGACGGACCGCGAGCAGCCCGGCCGGCAGCAGCCCGACGGCGGCGAGCGCCGCCCGCGCCTGCCACCAGGCAGGCGCCCCGGCGGCGATCATGGCGACGGCCGCGCCGGCCGGCGCCGCGAGCGGTGCGACGGCCAGGCAGACCCCGGCGACCCCCCGCTGGACGGCCGTGCCGCGCCGCCCGGCGGAGGCCGCGGCGAGCCCGGCCGCGAGGACCACCGCGAGTGCCGCCGCCGCGCCGCCGGGGTCCGCGAGCCCCACCAGCAGCCCGTGTCCGAGCAGGAAGGCCCCGGACACCGCCGCGGTCGCCACCGTCCAGGACCGGACGGCCGTCCGGCCCACCGAGACGGCCAGCAGACCGGCCCCCGCCGCCAGGTCAAGGGCCACCACCGCGGGCCACGGCGACGGCCAGGCGGCGGGCACCGCGAGCACGGTGGCCGCCACGGCGAACGCGGCGAGCGCCGGCCGGGCGGCGCGGGGCAGCAGCAGCCCCAGGGCCGCGAGCGTCGACGCGACCACCAGGGGCAACTGCCATCCCCGCGCGACGTCCGGCCCGGCGGCGGCGCCCTGCCACGGGGGCAGCGACCGGCCGGCCGCGGCGCCGGCGAGCAGGACGGCCGCCAGCACGGCGAGCTGGGCCGTCCCCCCGGCCACCAGCAGCGCGCCGAACCGGGGGCCGGTCCGCCACCCGGCGGGCAGCAGCCGCACCGCCCCGGCCAGCGCCACCACGACGAGCGCCGCGAGCAGCGGCGCCGGCGACGGCCACAGCTCCGCGATCGGGCGGACGACCGCGCCGGCCAGCACCGGCACCAGCGACCCGGCGGCGACGGCGCGGAACACCCGCCCGCCGGTGAGCAGCGCCGCGCCGAGCAGCGTCAGCGCCGCCAGCAGCAGCGGCGCCCCGGCAAGCAGCGGGGTGCCGGCGGCCCGGCCGACGGCCAACGGCACAAGCGCGCCGCTCGCGGCCAACGTCAGCGCGGCGGCGTACCCGATCCAGGCGACGACGCGCCCCGCGAGGACCACGGGGCGCTCCCCCGTTCCGCCCGCCGGCCCGGGAGCCCCGACCCTCGGCTCCGTCGCCCCGGCCCCCGGCACGGGCGCCGCCGGACCGGGTGCCGCCGTCGGGCCGGACGCCCCCGCCGGCACGGAGGCCCCCGGCAGGGGCGCCGCCGGCCCGGGTGACCCCGCCGGCTCCACCGGGGCCCCGGCCGTCGCGATCCCCGGCACCCCTCCGGCCGGGGTCGCGACACCGGCCGCCGGCCGGCTCCGGCGGCGCAGCGCGACCAGCACCGCCAGGTTCAGCAGCGCCACCCCGACCAGGACCACCGACCAGCCGGCGGCGTCCGGCCGGGCGCCGGCCGCGAGCAGGGGCAGCACCGGCTGCGCGACCACCAGCGCCGCGAACCACGGCACGGTCAGCCCGCTGAGCCGGGCGTACCCGGCGGCCACCGCCACGCCGATCCCCCCGACCAGCGCGGCGTAGCGGGTGGCGGGCCAGCCGGTCACCCCGAACAGGTCCACGGACCAGGCGGCGTACCCGTCGAGGAGCACCAGCAGCAGCCCCACCGCGGCGAACGTCTCCGCGGTGCCGCGCAGCCGCCTCCGGACCGCCACCAGCGGCGCGGCCAGGGCGAGCGCGGTGAACGCGGCGAGGATCAGTGCCCGCCCGGCGACCCCGACCGCCGCCCACGCGACCGCCGTGAAGACCACCGCCGCGGTGCCCAGCAGCAGCCCGCCGAGGACGAACAGCAGGCTCTGCACCGTCCGGGTCGAGGTCTCCGCCCCGCCGACGACCGCGCCGACCGGCGCGACCGGCCCCCGCCCCGGCCACGCCGCCCCCGCCGGGGCCGGCGCCGGGTGGGCAGCCACCGGTCGGGCCGGAACCGGACGCCAGGCCGGCGCCGGGCGCGCGGCGGGTGTCGGATGCGCGGCGGGGCCGGGGAACTGCGCCCGGATCGCGGCGGCCAGCTCCGCCCGGCGCCGCCGGCTCACCGCCAGCCGGTCCACCAGCCCCTGGTACGCCGCGCGGGCCCGCTCCGCCTCACCGGCGAGCACGACGATCTCCCCGTCGAGCCGGATCACCTCGGCGGCGGGCGGGTACGGCGGTCGCCCGCAACCGGAGCACCCGGCGGCGAGATCCGCCGGCGCGCCGCAGGCGGGACAGGGGTAGCCGACGTTCTGCACCCGGTCATTCTCGGCCGGCGGCAGTCACCGCCCCAGAGTGCGCGTACTCAGGGACGGGTGTGCTCGTGCACCCAGGCGGCGTACGCGGGGTCGCCGCTGTCCACCCGGCTCACGAGGATCTCCGGCACCTCGTACGGATGGCTGGCCCGGATCTGCTCCACCAGCGCGGCGGCCCGGTCCGGCGCGGTCTTGAACTGCACCGACCACTCGGTGCTGGTCTCCACCCCCGAACGCCACCAGTAGGTGCTGTCCACCTGGCCGCCCACCTGCGCGCAGGCCGCCAGCCGACCGGCGACGGCCGCGGCCGCCAGCACGTCGGCGACCGACCGCGCGTCCACCACCGTCGTCACCACGCAGATCTGGTCCACGAGCGCACCCTACGCGGCGCCGTCCCGATTGGCCGCGATCCAGTCGTCGATCCGCGCCCACCAGTCGAAAAGCCAGTCGATCCGCTCCTGCCGGCCGGCCGGCACCTCCTCCGGGGGCACCGACCAGAACCGCATCACGATCCGCTTGTCCATCGGCAGTTCCCGCCACACGTCGGCGACGGTCAGCATCCGGTCCAGCCCGGTGTGCGCCACGAAGATCACCCCGGCGTCCGGGGCGGCGTCCAGGGCGGCGAGCAGCCCGCCGGGCTGCGGGGCGAGCACGTGCCGCATCCGCTCGGCGCGTAGCGCCATCCGCTCCAGGCCCAGCGCGCGCAGCCGGGCGATGGCCCGCAGCCGGCGGTCGGGGGTGAAGTTGCCGCCCTCGGGGAAGATCACGAACGCGTCGTCGTCGTCCAGCCCCTCGGCCAGGTGCCCGATCTGCTCGGTCACCGAGCCCCGCCGGTCGTGGCCGGGGGCGAGGAAGCGGGTGGGCAGCCGGTTGAGCAGCACGTCGATCGCCGGGTCCCACTGGAGGCTGTCCTTGAGCACGATCCGCGGCTCCCGGTTGAACCAGTTCACCAGGGCGTGGATCAGGATGAACGAGTCGCCGGGGCCGGCGTGCCGGCAGACCACCAGCTCGGGCCGGCCGGGCAGCGCCGTGTCCGGGTCGGTGCCCACCACGTCGATGCTCAGGTGCAGCGTCCAGCGGGCCTGCCAGAAGAGCACCCGCAGGAACCGGCCGGCGAGCAGGTAGTGCGCCCGCTGGAAGGCCGGCGACCCGACCCGCCAGCCGAAGCCGGAGGCGACCCAGAGCCCGAAGAGCGCCAGCAGCGCCACCGCGTCCCAGACCAGGTAGACGCAGCCGATCCAGAGCAGTCGCAGCGGCCGCAGCCGGCCCGGGACCAGCGGCGAGGCCGCCGCCGCGAGGAACGCCCAGACCGGCAGGGTGGTCACCACGAGGAAGGCGAGCAGCACCGCGCCGGGGGCCAGGACCAGCCGGCGTACCCACCACGGCGGCAGGGGCATCAGCGCTCCAACTGGGTCGCCAGGTAGTGCCGCGAGGCCGTGTACGCCCGGCTGATCCGCCGCCCCACCGCCGCCATGTCCCGGTAGGCCCAGGGGGTGTCGTCGCGCGGGTTCAGCCCGCCGGTGGGCAGCACGTGCACCTCGACCCCGGCGGGCAGGGCGGCCATCTCGCGGGCGAACCGGTGCCGCCGGGCGATCTCGAACGCGACCTGCGCGATCTCCCACGGCCGGCGGGGCGGGCTCAGCTCCCGTTCGATCCGGCCCACCTGGAGTACGAAGATCCGCCCGGCGCCCGCCGCGACCGCCTCGCCGATCGGGATCGAGTTGACGATCCCGCCGTCGACGAAGTGCTCGTCGCCGATCCGGGCCGGCGGCAGCAGCCCCGGCACCGAGGCGGAGGCGAGCACGGCCGGCACCAGCGGTCCGCTGTCGAACCAGTGCTCGGCGGCGCGTTCGATGTTGGCCGCGCAGCAGCGGAACGGCACCTGGAGGTCGGCGAAGGTGGTCTCCGCGCCCAGCTCGGCCTCCAGCAGCTTGCGCAGCGGGCGGGGCGAGTGCAGGTGGGTCCGGGCGGCGAACCGGCGCAGCTGCCGCGCCACCGAGTCGCCGTAGACCTCGCTCGCCTCGGGCGAGGCCCAGAGCCGGACCAGCCGGTCGGTGACCGACTCGGCGGGTTCGGCGGCGACCAGCGCGCCGTTTACCGCCCCGATCGACGTGCCGAGCACCATGTCGGGCCGGATCCCGGCCCGGAACAGGGCACGCAGCATCCCCACCTCGACCGCGCCGAGGACTCCCCCGCCCCCGAGCACGAACGCCACCGGTCCCCGCGCCATGCGCCCCATCCTGGCACGCGCCCGCACCGTCGCCTCCGACAGGCGCGGGCAACGTGCCCCCGTCCGGAGCAGGGGGCCCGCCGCGACGGGCGTTGACAGGCCGGACACATTGACGCAACCTGATAGCGCTCCCACAGCGAGGCAGGTGCGATCCCCGTGAAGCCAGCACTGCACTCCGGCCGCCTGCTGTCCCGCCGGTACCGGCTCCTCGACCAGATCGGGGCCGGTGGCATGTCGGTGATCTGGCGGGCCCGGGACGAGGTGCTGGACCGGGTCGTGGCGCTGAAGGTGCTGGCCCCGTCGCTCGCCGCCGACGCCCGCTTCCGCGACATGGTGCGCGAGGAGGCCCGCGCCGCCGCCCAGCTCGTCCACCCGCACGTCACCTCCGTGCACGACTACGGCGAGACCGTGGCGCCCGACGGGTCGATCACCTCGTTCGTGGTGATGGAGCTGCTGACCGGCGAGGAACTGGAGTTCCGGCTGACCGAGGGGCCGCTGCCGTGGGCCGACGCGGTCGAGGTGGCCGCCCAGGTGGCCGACGCGCTCGCCGCCGCGCACCGGCTCGGCATCGTGCACCGGGACATCACCCCGGCCAACGTGATGATGACCCGGGCCGGCGTCAAGGTGCTCGACTTCGGCATCGCCACCCGGATCGGCACGCCCGACGACGACGAGGACGGCGGCACCTTCGGCACGCCCGCGTACGTGGCGCCGGAACGGCTCGACGGGGCGCCCGCGCAGCCGGCCACGGACGTCTACTCCCTCGGCGTGCTGCTCTACGAGGCGCTGACCGGCCGGGTGCCGTACCCGGCGGACACCTGGGAGCAGCTCAGCGAGGCGCTGGCCGGCGACGGCCCGCCCCCGCTGGCCGGCCTGCCGGGTCTGCCGCCCGAGGTGGCCCGCGTCTGCCTGCGCTGCCTGGCCCGGGACCCGCTGGAGCGGCCCACCGCCCGGCAGGTCGCCACGATCCTGCGCGACCAGCTGCTCCCGGCCGACCCGCAGGCCGCCACCATGCTCGCGCCGACGATGACCCTCCCGGCCGTCGCGCCCCCGCAGCCGACCCCGCCGGCCGGCACGGCGGTCCCGCCCCCGCCCGCCGGCGCGGAACGACCCGCCGGCGCGGAACAGGCCGCCGGCGCGGAACAGGCCGCCGGCGCGGAACAGACCGCCGGCGCGGAACAGACCGCCGGCACGGGACGACCGACCGGCGCGAACCAGGCCGCCGGCGCGGGACGACCCACCGAAGCGGGACAGGCCGCCGGCACGGGACAGGCCGCCGGCACGGGACAGGCCGCCGGCACGGGCGGGCCGGCGGAGCCGCGCGCTGCCCGGCACGCCCGGGGACGCCCCCGGCGCCGGCTGCCGCGGCCCGCGCTGGTCGTGCCGGTCGTGCTGGTCGTCGGGGTGGCGCTGGCCGTGCCGGCGTTCCGTCCGGAGGAGGCCCAGCCGCCCCGGTCGCTGCCCACCACCGGCCCGGCCGCGCCGACCGCCTCCGCCACGTCGCCGGCCGCCGCACCGCCACCGTCGGCGTCCCCGACGACCGCCCCGCCGGTCACGACCGGGCCGGCCCCGACGACGGCCCCGGCGCCCGGGGACCTGGTCGAGGCCGCGAACCGGCTCGACGGCCTGATCGGCGCCGGCCTCGACGACGGCGGCATCCGCCCGGACGTCGGCCAGGACTTCCGCAACGAGCTGCGCAACCTGACCGACGCGGCCCGCGCCGGCGCGGGCGACCTGGGCGAGCGGGTCGCCCGGCTCCGGGACAAGGTCGCGGTCCGCCGCGGCGAGGGCGCCATCACCGAGTCGTACGCCCGCCGCCTCGACCGCGCGATCACCGCGCTCGCCGCCACCCATGCCTGACCGGGTCGTGACCGGTCGCGCGGGGTCAGCGCCACCGCGCGGGTCAGCGCGCCCCCGCGCGGGTCAGCGCGCCCCTGCGCGGGTCAGCGCGCCGCCGCGCGGGTCAGCTCCCGGGCCTCGCCGGAGCGGGTCCCGGCGGCGGTGAAGCGGCGGTACACCCGCTCGTAGCCGACGGCGATCTGCTCCGTGGTGAAGTTCCGTGCCACGTGCGCGACGCAGGCCGCCGGGTCGAGGTCGGGCGCGGCGCGCAGCGCGCCGGGCAGGTCGTCCAGGCGGTCGCAGATCAGGCCCGTCACCCCGGGCCGGACGAGTTCCGGCACGGCCCCCCGGTTCAGCGCCACCACCGGCGTGCCGGTCGCCATGGCCTCCACGATCACCATGCCGAACGGCTCCTCCCACTGGATCGGCATGATCAGGCACCGGGCCTCGACCAGCAGCCGCAGCGCCTCGGCCCGGTCGGCGTCGAGCACGACGCGGACGTCGTCGCCGAGCATCGGCCGGACCACCTGGTCGTAGTAGCGACGCTCGGCGGGCTCGTTGCACTTGCCGGCGAGCACGAGCGGCAGGCCGGCCGCCCGGCACGCGCGGATCGCGGCGTCCGGGCCCTTGTCGGGGCTGAACCGGGCCAGCCAGAGCACCGGCCCGCGGCTGGGCGCGGTCTTGTGCGGGATGCCCCGGACGTCCATCGCGTTGTGCACGGTGCCGACCCAGGGCAGCCCCGGGTTGAGCCGGCGCTGGGCGTGGGAGATGGCCACCAGTCCGACGCCCCGGTCGGTGTCGCTGAGCACGTCGCCGTACTCGCCGACGGGGTTGCCGTGCACGGTCGCCACGGTGGGCACGGCCCGGCGGCCGGCGACCAGCGGGCCGATCGTGGTGTGGTCGTGGACGACGTCGAAGTCGGTCGCGTCGACGAGGTGGTTGACCCGGGCCAGGTGGGCCAGTTCGGGCAGTGACTCGCCGAGGCGTTCGTACTGGAGGTCGGGCGCGGTGGAGACGAAGGCGCCGGCGGTACCGTGCTCCCGGCCCGCGCCGAAGACGGTCACCGCGTGGCCCCGGTCGACCAGGGCGTCCACCAGCCCGGTCACCACCTGTTCCAGCCCGCCGTAGCCGGGCGGCGGCACCGACAGCCACGGCGGGACCACCATCGCGATCCGCAGGGGCCGTTGCGCCACGCGGTCGGTCGGCGGGTGGTTCCTGGCCACGAGTCCTCCCCGTCGGTCACTGGTGTGGTGGGCGGCCCGGACGGGCGCGCGACCGGTTCCCGCGCTCGGCGGGGTCGGCGGACGTCTTCCCGACGGGCGCACCGCTAAACCGGACAAGCCGGGCGCTCACCCGCCCACGAGGAGCTGGTCCCGCACCGCCCGCACGCCCTCGGTCGACCAGGCCATTCGCTCCGCCTCGTCCCGCTCCCACCAGGACCGGACCACCCCGCCGAGGACGACCGTGTCGCCGTCCAGCTCGACGGTCACCCGTTCCGTGCCGATGCCCCGCAGCAGCGCCCGCCGCAGGTCGTCCCGGATCCGCCCGGGGTCGGCGCCGGCGGCGGGCCGCACCTCGACCAGGTTCGTCACCCCGCGTACGCCGCGCAGCCGGCGCAGCTCCCGTTCGGCGGTACGCCGCTGCCAGCCGAACTCCACCTCGCCGCGCAGCATCACCCAGCCGTTGGCCACGGTGACGTCCAGCCGCTCGGCGGGGACGAAGCTGTCCCACTCCAGGGCCCGGCTCGCCGCGATCGCGATCTCGGCGTCCGTACGCCCCGCCTCGCCCGGCAGGCGCACCTCGATGTCGTCGGCGACCGCCCGCACCCCGCGTACCCGCTGCGCGCAGCGTTGCGCCGCCCACCTGCGGGGGTAGCCGTCCACCCAGCCGGTCAGGGTGACCACGCCGTCGGCCACGGTCACCCCGATGTCGTTCGGCTGCACCTGGGCGTCCCAGGCCAGTTCGTCGAGCACGTCCCGCTGGATCCGCTCGTCGGTCCGGGCGGCCGCTGCCGTGGTCATCGCACCCCTCCGTACGCCTCGCCGGGTCTGCCACCGACCCTGCCGCCGGGACGGGTGACGGCGGCTCACCCGCACCGGGTGAACCGCCGTCGAGGAGGGAGCGGCGGGCGACGGAGCCAACCCCCTTGGCCCCGCCACCCGCCGCCGGAGGGAGGAGGAAAGTCTCGGTACGGGTTACGACGTCTCGGCGAGCGTCACGGTTGCCCTGGATTCGGCGCCGTTGCGCTTGTAGGTCACCTCGACCCGGTCGCCGACCTTGCCGGCCTGCACCGCGCCGACCAGGTCGTCGGAGTCGTTGACGACCTTGTCGCCGAACCGGGTGATCACGTCTCCGCGCTGGAGCCCGGCCTTCTCGGCGGCGCTGCCGGCGGTGACGGCGGCGACCAGGGCCCCGCCGCCCTCGGCCGCCGTCACGCTGACGCCGAGGGACGGGTGGCTCACCTTCTCGCCGCGCTGGAGCTTGCCGGCGACGTCCTTGGCCTTGTTGCTGGGGATCGCGAACCCGACGCCGATGTTGCCGGTGTTGCCCTGCCCGGCGGTGGCGATCGCCGTGTTGATGCCGATCACCTCGCCGCGGGTGTTGACCAGGGCGCCGCCGGAGTTGCCCGGGTTGATCGGCGCGTCGGTCTGGAGCAGCCCGGCGATGGAGCTGGCGCCCTGGCCCTGCTCCTGCTGCTGCCGGCCGCTGCCGGCCTGGATGGTGCGGTCCCGGGCGCTGAGGATGCCGGCGGTGACCGAACCCTGCAGGCCCAGCGGGCTGCCGAGGGCGAGGACCTGGTCGCCGACCTGCATCGCGTCGCTGTCGCCGAACGTGGCCGGCTTCAGGTCGTCGACGCCGGTGGCCCGCACCACCGCGAGGTCGGTCTTCGGGTCGGTGCCGACGATCCGCGCCTCGGCGGTCTTGCCGTCGGCGAAGACCACCCGCACGCTGTCCCGGCCGGCGGAGGCGACCACGTGGTTGTTGGTGAGCACGAAACCGTCGGCGGTGAGGATCACGCCGGAGCCCTCGCCGCTGTCGGTGGCGATGGAGACCACGCTGGGCTGGACCGCGGCGGCGATCCGGGGCAGGTCGGCGCCGTTGATCACGGGTGCCGCCGAGTAGGTGCGGGTGGTCCCGGAGTCGCCGTCGACGGCGAGCGCGAAGACGCCGCCGGCCACGCCCGAGCCGAGCATCAGGGCGAAGACCGCGACGCCGGCGCCGGCGAACTTGGCGATCCGGCCCGGCCGGGGCGCGGCCGCCGGCGCGGGTGCCCAGGGCTTGCCCGGCTGGTAGGGGTGGCCCGGATGCTGGGCGTAGCCCGACTGGCCCCCACTCCAGCCGGACTGCTGCGGGCCTTGGAACGGCGCGGCGGGGTACGAGGCGGCCGGCGGGTAGCCGGGCTGGCCCTGGGGGTGGCCGGCGGGCCGGTGCTCGCCCGGGTAGGACGGGGTGGCCGCCGGGGCAGCCGGGCCCGCCGGGGCAGCCGGGCCCGCCGGGGCAGCCGGAGCAGCCGGGCCCGCCGGGGCGGACCAGGCGGCCGGGGCGGCGGAGGCCGTGTCGGCGGGGGCCGGCGCCGGGGCGCGGCCGGCCGCATCGGTGGCGGTCGGCATCTCGGCGGTCGCGCCGGGCTCGGGGGTGCGGGGCGTCTCGGCGGACGCCGGCGCGGAAGGGCCGGAGGGCACGGTCTCCATGGCCACGGTGTCGGCGGTCGACGGGGAGTCGGACTGCGCGCGCTCGGCGCGGGGCAGCTCGGCGGTGGGGTGCGACGGCTCGGCGTCGGTGGCGGCCGGCCGGCGCTGCGGGTCGGACTCGAACTCGGTCATGGACCCAGCTTCGCTCGTGCCACTGCGACCAGCCTGGAACGGACCTGAATGTTGGCTGAAAGTCACTCGCCGTCGCCCTCGGTGTCGGGCGCGAGCGGCAGCCGGACCCGGAAGGTCGACCCCCCGCCCGGGGTGTCGGTCACCTCGACCGTGCCGTGGTGGGCCCGCACCAGTGCCGCGACGATGGCCAGGCCGAGCCCGGTGCCGGTGTTGCCGCCGGCCCGCCGGGTACGCGCCGCGTCGACGCGGTAGAAGCGCTCGAAGACCCGTTCCGCCTGGTCGGGGGTCAGCCCGGGGCCGGTGTCCGCCACCTCCGCCACGGCGAGGTTGCCCGCCTCGGCCCGCAGCCGCAGGGTCACCGAGGCCTCCGGCGGGGTGTGCGTGAGGGCGTTGGTCATCAGGTTGCCGATCACCTGGCGGAGCCGGGCGTCGTCGCCGTAGACCACCAGCGGGCCGGACCCGGGCTCGATCTCCAGTTCCACCCTGCGCTCCGGCGCCATCACCCGGGCGGCCTCGACCGCGTCGCTGGCCAGCACGGGCAGCTCCACCGGGGCGAGGGAGAGCGGCCGTTCCCGGTCCAGCCGTGCCAGCAGCAGCAGGTCCTCCACCAGCAGGCCCATCCGGGCCGCCTCCTGCTCGATCCGGCGCAGCAGGTCCGCGGTCTGTTCCGGGGCGCTCGCCGCGCCCTGCCGGTACAGCTCGGCGAAGCCCCGGATGGTGGTCAGCGGGGTCCGCAGCTCGTGCGAGGCGTCCGCGACGAACTGCCGCATCCGCTCCTCGGCGCCGCTCGCGGCCAACGTCAGCGCGGCG
>NZ_JBSGDY010000149.1:0-15710 GCF_053602615.1 Micromonospora sp. NPDC004336 | reverse complement strand
CCCACGCCCGGCGGCCCCTACGGCTCGGGGATCCCCTCGAACTCCTTGGGCACGCTCAGCCAGGTGGCCCGGTTGACCGGCCAGAACACCGTGAAGCCCCGGATGCGCATCGCCGCCCGCTACGACCCGGGCGTCGACGGCAACGCCGCCGGCGGGGACTTCTACGACGCCTTCCTGCTGCCCACGGGCGGGCTGGGCATCGTGCTCGGCGACGTCGCGGGCCACGACGTGCAGGCCGCGGCCAGGATGGGGCAGGTCCGGGCGGCGCTGCGCGCGCTGGCGCTGTCCGACCCGCGCCCCGACGCCGTCCTGGCCGGGCTCGACCGGCTGGTCACCAGCCTCGGCGCCGAGGGCGGCACGCACGAGCTCTTCGTGACCGTGGTCTTCGGGGTGGTCGACGCCGAGCGGCAGCAGCTCACCCTGGCCAGCGCCGGGCACCCCGCCCCGCTGGTCCGCCGGTGCGCCCCCGACGGCCAGCCGGTGGCCGCGTACGTCGACGTGCCCGCCGGCGCCCCGCTGGGCCTGGGCTGCCGGCCGCCCACCGCGACGGTCCGCTTCGCCCCCGGCGACACGCTGCTGCTGTTCAGCGACGGCGTGGTGGAACGGCGCCGGCAGGGGCTGACGGCGGGGCTGGACGCGCTGGCCGCGGCGGTGGCCGGCGCGAGCAGCGGCGACCCGCGCGCACTGTGCGCGGTCGCCACCGCGGCGGTGCCCGGCGCCACCGAGGACGACGTCGCGGTGCTGGCGGTCGAGTACGCGGAGCGGCCGAGCCGGTCGGCGAGCATGGAGGTGCCGGCGGAGCCGACCGCGCCGAGCCGGGTGCGGCACTGGATGACCGGGCAGCTCACCGAGTGGCAGGTGCCCGAGTCGATCATCGGCGCGGCGGTGCTCTGCACCAGCGAGCTGACCACCAACGCGTTGCTGCACGCCGGCACCGCCGCCCGGGTGGAGATCGACCTCAGCCCCGAGCGGCTGCTGGTCTCGGTCGCCGACTCGGGCACCCGGGGGACGGTCACCCGGGCGCAGACCGACACGCTGAGCAGCCGGGGCCGGGGGCTCGGGCTGATCGAGGAGCTGAGCGACGCCTGGGGAACCGACCCGACCGTACGGGGCTCGACGGTCTGGTTCGAGATCCTGATGCCGTCGGCGTGACGTGTGGCGTCAGCCCGCCCGTTCGGGGTAGGTAGGAGACCATGCCCACCGAACAGCCCGCCGGTGTCCTCTTCGACGTGGACGGCACCCTGGTCGACACCACCTATCTGCACACCGTGAGCTGGTGGGAGGCGCTGCGCCAGACCGACCGGCACGTCCCGATGGCGGAGATCCACCGCGCCATCGGGATGGGTTCCGACAAGCTGCTCGACCACCTGCTCGGCCCGGAGCGGGACCGCGGCGCCGACGGGAAGCTGCGGGACGCCCACGACGCGCTCTTCGCGGAGTACTGGGAGCGGCTGGTCCCGCTGCCCCGCGCGGCCGACCTGCTGCGGGCCTGTGCGGAGCGGGGGCTGCGGGTGGTGCTGGCGACCTCTGCCGCCGAGCACGAGGTGGCCGCGCTGCGCCGGGCGCTGGCCGCCGACGACGTGATCGACACCGTCACCTCCTCGGCGGACGCGCGGCAGAGCAAGCCGGCGCCGGACATCCTGGTGGCCGCGCTGGAGCAGTCCGGGCTGCCCGCCGAGCGGGTGGTCTTCGTCGGCGACTCGGTCTGGGACGTCGCGGCCGCCGGCAAGCTGGGCATCCCCTGCGTGGGGCTGACCTGCGGCGGCACCAGCCGGGGCGAGCTGGCCGGGGCCGGCGCGGTGGCCGTCTACGACGATCCCGCCGCGCTGCTGGCCGCCCTCGCCGACTCGCCACTGGCCACCGGCGGGTGACGGCCGTCCGCTCCGGCCGATCGCGGACGGGTTCGGGAAGTCGGAACGGACAGGAATACGTAAAGTCCTCCGGGGGCAAGGACTGACTCCACCTGCCCGCACTCCGTGGGCGAGGCGGAGAGGTGGTGAGCGTGGAGCCGGTGGACGTGGCGTTCGCGGTGGTCGGTCTGGGGGCGCTGCTGGCGGGGATCCTCCCGCGGGTGCTCGAACGCCGTCCGCTGTCCATGCCGATCGCCTTCCTGGGCCTCGGCATGCTGGTGTTCGTCCTGCCGGTCGGGCTGCCGAACCCCGATCCCCTCGCCTACCCGGACATCGCCACGCACCTCACCGAGATCGGCGTGATCGTCGCGCTGATGGGCGCCGGGCTGAAGATCGACCGGCCGCTGAGCTGGGCCCGCTGGTCGTCGACGTGGCGGCTGCTGGCGATCGCCATGCCGGTGTGCATTGCCGCGGTGGCGCTGCTCGGCTGGTGGTGGGCGGGGCTCGTGCCGGCCGCCGCGCTGCTGCTGGGGGCGGCCCTCGCGCCCACCGACCCGGTGCTCGCCGCCGACGTGCAGGTGGGGGAGCCCACCGACGTGGAGGACTCCGAGGACGAGGTCCGCTTCGCCCTGACCTCGGAGGCGGGGCTGAACGACGGGCTGGCCTTCCCCTTCGTGTACGCGGCCATCGCCGTCGCCACGACCAGCCTGGCCCCCGGGGACTGGCTGGGCCGCTGGCTCGCCGTCGACGTGCTGTGGAAGGTCGCCGCCGGGGTGGCGGGTGGCTGGCTGGTCGGCTGGCTGCTGGGCAAGCTGTTCTTCCGGGCCCCGAGCGAGCTGCGGCTGGCCCGGCACGCCGAGGGCTTCCTCGCGCTCGCCGCGACCTTCCTGGCGTACGGGCTGGTGGAGGTCGTCGGCGGGTACGGCTTCCTGGCGGTCTTCGTCGCGGCCCGGGCGATCCGGGCCGCCGAGCGCACCCACGAGTTCCACTCCGTGCTGCACGCCTTCGCCGAGCAGATAGAGCGCCTGCTCACCGTCATGCTGCTGCTGCTCTTCGGCGGCGCCGTGGTGGGTGGCCTGCTGGGCCCGCTGACCTGGCCGGCCGCGGCGGTCGGGCTGGTGCTGGTCTTCGTGGTCCGGCCGCTGGTCGGCCGGCTGTCCCTGATCGGCGCGCCGGGCCGGCCCGCGGAGCACTGGGTGGTCGCCTTCTTCGGGATCCGCGGCGTCGGCTCGTTCTTCTACCTCGCGTACGCCACGGCGAAGACGGACTTCCCGCAGGCGGACCTGGTCTGGGCGACCGTCGGCCTCGTCGTGATCGTCTCGGTGGTGGTGCACGGCGTCGCGGCGACCCCGGTGATGCAACTGCTGGACCGGCGGGGCGACCGGACGGCCGATCCGGCGGAGCGGGGCCGGGCCGGCGAGCCGGTCGCCGCGACGAGCTGACCCGCCGGGCGGGACGAGTCGACGGGCCGGGCGACGAGCCGTCGGGCCGCACGACGAGCCGACGGGCCGTGCGACGAGCCGAGCCGACCGGCCGTGCGACGAGCCGAGCCGACCGGCCGCGTGTCGGGCCGACGGGCCGCGTGTCGGGCCGACGGGCCGCGCGACGAGCCGACGGGCCGGCTCCGGACGGTCGGCCGGGCCGGCCGGGGGAAGGCGGCGGAGCGGGGCGACCGGTCAGGTCAGGCGGGCGGCCAGGGCGCGACCCAGGTCCCGGCCGGAGAGCCAGGCGCTCTGCACCCGGGGCCGGCCGAAGGCGTCCCCGGCCAGCCCGACGCCGTCGGCGTCCAGGTGGTACGTCCCGCCCGGGCCGGCCGTCGGCTTCGCGTAGGTCCAGCGGTGCACGTGCACGTGTTCCGCCCGCTCGGGCAGCCCCAGCAGGTCCCGGACGGCCTGCTCGATCGCCGGCCCGGCGGCGGTGGGCTGCGCGAGGTGGCCGGCGGCGAACTCGGGCGTGGTGTGCGCGACCAGCACCGGCGCGCCGTCGCCGCGCCGGTCGCCGTCGTCGCAGACGAGGGCCAGCAGGGGGTGGTCGTTGACGAACGCGCCCCGGAAGGCGGCCCACCGGCGGGCCGGGAAGCGCAGCACCCCGGTCAGCGACGGCGACCACCGCTGGCCCTGTACGACCCGGGTGGCGGTGGCCAGGGCCGGGTCGAGCAGGAGGGCCGCCTGCGGGCCCGGCATGGCCAGCGCCACCGCCTCGCACGGCCGCCCGTCCACCACCGGCCCGGGCTCGACGCCGAGCACGAGCCGGTCGACGGTCACCGGCAACTCCCGGGCCAGGTGCTCGACCAGCGACCGCAGCCCCCGGGGCGCCGCCCAGCGCATCGGGCCGGGCACCTCGCGCCGGCCGTCGGGGCCGTACGCGACGAACGTGTCGGTCCACTCCCGGGCCAGCCCCGCCGCCCGCCACCCCTCCACGACCGCGGCGAAGTCCGGGTCGTCGACGGTGAGGTAGGCGGCTCCGGTGTCGGCGGGCCGGCCGTCGAAGCGTTTGCTGGCCATCCGGCCGCCGGCCACCCGGGCGCGCTCCCGGATCTCCACCGGCACGCCCGCGCGGACGAGTTCCGTCGCGCACGCCACCCCGGCGATCCCGGCACCGACCACCACCACACCCGCCCGGCCCGCACTCACCGGGCGATCGTATGCGCCCACCGCCGGGGGCCCGTGGAGATCGACCCGGGCATGTCGGCCCGGCGGCGACCCGGCGGCAGCCCTGAGGCGGCCCGGAAGCGGCCCGGAGGCGGCCCGGAAGCGGCCCGGAGGCGGCCCGGAAGCGGCCCGGAAGCGGGTCCGCGGCAACCCGTGGGCTGCGCGGCGGCGATCCGCGCGAGAGATCCGCATCAACCGGCCCCCGGCGGGGTATTGGCACGTCTGTTCGACGGAAGGTGGAGATGATGACGGACCGCGACAGCAACCGCGCCAACCCGCAGGGCGCGATCAAGGATCCCGACGAGTGGGTCACCGGCGAGGAGCCGCCGACCGCCGCGCAGGAGTCCTACCTGGCGACGCTGGCCCGCGAGGCGGGCGAGGAACCGCCGGAGGGGCTGACGAAGGCCGAGGCGTCCAAGCGGATCGACGAGCTCCAGGAGGAGACCGGCCGCGGTCAGTGACCCGGCGCGCGGCGCGGTGGCAGGCGGTGCAGCTCGACCTCGTCGAGCCGTCCCGCCGCCACCCGCGCCGTGAGGAAGGTGGCGTACGGCTGGGCACGCCGGTCGGTCGGCGATCCCGGGTTGAGCAGCCGCAGGCCGCCGGGGGCCACGGTGTCCCAGGGGATGTGCGAGTGGCCGAAGACCAGCAGGTCGGTGTCGGGGAAGCGGGCCGCGCAGCGCTCCTCCCGCCGGGCCTTCGGTCCGGTCTCGTGCACGACCGCGACCCGCAGCCCGTCGAGTTCCACCCGGGCGACCTCCGGCAGCCGGGCGCGCAGCGCCGGCCCGTCGTTGTTGCCGTACACGCCGACGAGCCGGCGCGCCCGGGAGGTCAGGGCGTCGAGCAGGGTCTCGTCCACCCAGTCCCCCGCGTGCAGCACCACGTCGGCGGCGTCGACCGCCGCCCAGAGCGGCGCGGGCAGGTCCTTGGCGCGCGGCGGCACGTGGGTGTCGGCGGTGATCACCAGGCGCATCGTCCGAGACTATCCGCGCCGGCTGCCGACCGACGCCCCGACCGGACGATCCTCGGCCCGGGGGCGCGCCCGACATCCGGATGTCCTGTCCACGGGTGGAGCGGTCGCTACGTGAGCACCAGCTGCCCGAGTTCCTGGGTGCATCGGGTGAGCGCGACGTAGAGGCCGTTCCAGCCGCGCGGTTCGGCGGCGATGCCCTGGGGGTCGACGAGTAGCGTCGCGTCCCATTCCAGTCCCTTGGACTGGGTCGCGGTGAGCACCGGCACGTCATCCAGCGCGGCCTGGAGTTCGGCGACGCGGTCGGCGGGGGCGATGACGCCGACCGTGCCGCCCTGCCACCGTTGCCGCAGCTCTCGCGCAGCCCGGGCGGCGGCGCCGGCGAGCTCGGCGGGCGCGATCGTGAGCACCCAGGGGGCGATGCCGGAGGAGCGTACCGCCCGTGGCGGCGCGTTGTGGCTGCCGGCGTTCTTCAGGACGGGTCCGGTGAGCTCCATGACTTCGCGCGGGGTCCGGTAGCAGATGGTCAGCTCGGCGGCGGTCCAGCGATCTCCGAAGGCGGCCCGCACCGCCTGCGCCCAGCTGGTGTGCCGGTGCGCCGCCTCCGCCTGGTCGATGTCGCCGACGGCGGTGATGGAGCGACTGGGACAGCGCCGCAGGACCATCTGCCACTGCATCTCGGAAAGCTCCTGCGCCTCGTCGACGACGACGTGGCCGTACACCCAGCCGCGCTGGCGGCGGGCGTGGTCGGCGACGAACTCGCCCTGTGGTTGCGGGGCGTCGACCTCGCCGAGCAGGTCGGCGAGGGCGTCGAGCAGGGGAATGTCGCTCGACGCCCAGGGAGCGGGCTCGGCCGATACGGCGGCGATCTCCGCCGGGGACAGTTGCGGGGCGATCCGGGCCAGCAGGGCGCGGTCGGTCAGGAGGTCGCGCAGCAGGGTCTCGGCGTCGCGGGTGGGCCACCACGCCTCGACGAACCGGGCGATGGTGGCGTTCTCGGCGATCCGGGTGCGGAGGTCTTCGATCTCCTCCTCGGAGAGCAGTCCGTCGATGTCGCTGCCGGTGGACGTCCGGGCGGGGCGGTGGTCGTGCTCCATGCTCCGGTCGACGCGGGCCAGGATGTCCTCGAAGCCCTCCTCCATCTCGTCCATCAGCGCCTCGCGCTGCTCGGCGACGGCTTCGGCGAGGAGGTGGTGCAGCTGCTCGGCGAACGCCGCGCGGGCGCGGTGGTACGGGCGTCCCTGCACCGCCGAGGCGAGCGCCTGCGCCACTGTCGCGGCGGCGATGACGTGGAACTCGCCCTCCCAGCGCAGCTTCAGCTCGCGGGGCCGGGGAAGCAGCGACGCGACGTAGCTCTCGAGCGCGCGCTGCCAGAGGGCGCGGCCCTTGATCTCGGCGAGCGGCCGGCTCTCGTCGCGGCCAACGCGGATGCTGGGCAGCAGCGTGTCGCAGGTCGCCGAGACGACGGCGGTCTCACCGAGCGCGGGCAGCACCTGGCCGATGTACTCCAGGAACCGCGGCGAGGGGCCGAGGACCAGGACCGCCTGGTCGGCCATCTTCCGGTAAGTGAACAGCAGGTAGGCGACGCGGTGCAGGGCGACCACGGTCTTGCCGGTGCCGGGGCCGCCCTGAACGATCAGCGGGCCGGTCGCCTCGGCCCGGATGATGTCGTCCTGTTCGCGTTGCAGCGTGGAGATCGCCGTCGACATGACGCCGGTGCGCCGCTCGTCGAGGGCGGCCAGCAGGGCGCCCTCGCCGACGAGTTCCGCCGTCACGGTCCCGTCCAGTGGCTCGTCGTCCACGCCGACGACGACCGGACCCGTGGTACGGATGTGCCGGCGCCGCGCCTGGCCCTGCGGGTCGACTGCCGTCGCCGTGTAGAACGGCCGGGCCGCGGGAGCGCGCCAGTCCACCAGCAGTGGCTCGCTCTCCTCGCCGTCGTTGCGCAGACCGACCCGGCCGATGTGTCGCACGGTGCCGTCGAGGCCGTCGAGGCGGCCGAACACCAGCCCTTCCCGTGCTCGCCGCAGCTCTTCGTACTGCTGGCGGAGCATGCGCTGCCGGGCCCGTTCCAACGCGTCCAGGGCGTCTGACGAGAGCTCGGCCCGCAGGTGCTCGGCGAGCCCGTCGCGCCGGGCCACGGCGGCGTCGAGGAACTCCTGTTCCTCCTCGATCGCGGATCGGTACGCGCCGAACACTGCGGCAGGGGTCGGCGGTCCGCCGTCCGGTGCTGTTTCGCCGCCGCCGGCAGTGCCGTTGTGCGGAGCAGAATTCCGGCGCATTCACAGATCCTCGTATCGGCACTTCACCTCGGTCCGGGACGGGCCGCGGGCATTCCGGCGGCAAGCATAGGGTCGGTTTCTCCCCGCCGGGCAGGAACCCTGTCGGCGGAGATGGGGATCTCAATTCCTTGCAGTTCCGGGTCCATTGTGGCTCTCCCGATTCTGATTCACCCTTTGACATTTCGACCCGCGCCTGATCTGAATGTCGGGCGCCGGCGCCGCTCGCGGGCGGCACTCGGGGACCCCGGCCGCCGGCAGCGCCCCGGCCCGGCTTTCCCCGCCGGACTCTTCACAGCGTCGCCACCGGCACGTATTTTGACGGCAATGCATGGGAGCGCTTCCAGCGGCGCTCCTCGATGGAATGGAGTTCCCGTGAGAAGCAGACCGGCACTCGTCGCGGCGGCCGCCGCCGCGACGCTCACCCTCGCCGCGACCGTCACCGTCGGCATCGTCCGCGCACCCGCCGCGATCGCCGCCGACTCGGCGTTCTACGTCGACCCGGCCACGGCCGCCGCGACCTGGGTGGCCGCCAACCCGGGCGACCCCCGCGCCGCCGTCATCCGGGACCGGATCGCGAGCGTGCCGCAGGGTCGCTGGTTCACCCGGACCAACACCTCGACCGTACGCGCCGAGGTGGACGCCCTGGTCGGGGCGGCGGCCGCGGCCGGCAGGATCCCGATCCTGGTGGTCTACAACATCCCCAACCGGGACTGCAGCGGCGCGAGCGGCGGCGGGGCCCCCGACCACGCCACCTACCGGCAGTGGGTCGACCAGGTCGCGGCCGGTCTCGCCGGACGCCCCGCCACCATCGTCCTGGAACCGGACGTGCTGCCCCTGATGACGAGCTGCCAGAACGCGGCCCAGCAGGCCGAGACGAAGGCGTCCATGGCGTACGCGGGCAAGCGGCTCAAGGCGGGCTCGTCGGCGGCGCGGGTCTACTTCGACACCGGGCACTCGGCCTGGCTCTCCCCCGCCGAGGCCGCCGCCCGGCTGGTCGGCGCGGACATCGCCAACAGCGCGGACGGGATCTCGCTGAACGTCTCCAACTACCGGCGCACCGCCGACGAGGTCGCCTACGCCAAGCAGGTGATCGCGGCGACCGGGGTGTCCCGGCTCAAGGCGGTCGTCGACACCAGCCGCAACGGCAACGGGCCGGCCGGCTCCGAGTGGTGCGACCCGGCCGGGCGGGCGATCGGCACCCCGAGCACCACCGCCACCGGCGATCCGGCGGTCGACGCGTACCTGTGGGTGAAGCTGCCCGGCGAGGCCGACGGCTGCATCGCGCCCGCCGGCCAGTTCGTGCCGCAGCGGGCGTACGACCTGGCGGTGGCCGCCGGCCCCGCGCCGACGACCGCCCCGCCCACGACGACCCCGCCCACCAGCGCGCCGCCCACGACGACCCCGCCGACCAGCGCGCCGCCCACGAGCACTCCCCCGCCGACCGGCGGCTGCACCGTGGCGTACACGGCGAACGCGTGGTCGGGCGGCTTCACCGCCGAGCTGCGGGTGACCAACCGGGGCGCGCCCCTCACCGGCTGGACCCTCACGTTCGCGCCCGGCCCGGGCGTGCGGCTGACCAACGGCTGGAACGGCGAGTGGAGCCAGTCGGGCGACGTGATCACCGTCCGCAACGCCGCGTGGAACGCCAGCCTCCCCACGGGCGGCACGACCTCGCTGGGCTTCCAGGGCACCTGGTCCGGCGGCACCCTGCCCACCCCGACGGGCTACACCCTCAACGGCACCCCCTGCTCCTGATCCCGCCCGCCCCGCCGCCTCCCCGGGCGTTACCCGGGGACGGCGGCGGGAACGCGGGCGGTTGACGAAGGAGGCGCTGATGAGCACACCGTCGAGTGGGACCCCGGGCCGGCTGCCCGGCATGCCTGGCGGCGACACCCTCCCGTCCGGTCCCGCCGGTCGGCCGGCCGCCCATGCCGGCGACGGGCACGGCCCGGCGATGGGCCCGCCCACCGTGACGATCGGGTCGTACCCGGACTATCCGTCCGCCCAGCGGGTGGTGGACCACCTGGCGGACAACCGCTTCCCGGTGGAGCACACCGCCATCGTCGGCACGAACCTCACCCTGGTCGAGACGGTGCTGGGCCGGATGACCACCGGCCGGGCGGCGCTGGCGGGCGCCGGCACGGGCGCCTGGTTCGGGCTCTTCATCGGGCTGCTGTTCGGCATCTTCACCGCGGGCAACAACTGGGTCGCGGTGATCCTGGTGGCCCTCGTGGTCGGCGCGATCTGGGGCGCGGTGTTCGGCGCGGTCGCGCACGCGATGACCGGCGGCCGGCGCGACTTCACCTCGGCGAGTTCGCTGCGCGCCGGCCAGTACGCGGTCATCGTCGACGCGCAGTTCGCCGAGCAGGCCCGGCAGCTGATCGGCCGGATGCACCTGGCCGCGTCGCCGCCGAACCGGTGACCGCCGCCCGGTAGCCGGCGTCCCGGCGCGGGAGGGGCACCCCCTCGGCGCGCCGGGCGCCGGCGGGCCACGGATCTTCAAAGTTGCACGGCACACCCCTGTGCGCGGTAAGCGGGCTCACACACATTTAGTTAAATTTTGAAACAGTGCTACTGTCGTGGCGTGACCGAGAGCCTGGACGTCCCCCGTCTCGCCGCCTGGCGCGCCTACATCGAGGCCAGCCAGCGGCTGTTCACGCGGCTGGAGGAGGACCTGCGCGCCGACAGCGGGCTCAGCTTCGCCGACTACCACGTGCTCGTCCTGCTCTCCGAGGCGCCGGGCCAGCGGCTGCGGATGGGCGAGCTGGCGAGCCGGCTGGTCTTCTCGCCGAGCCGCCTGACGTACCAGATCTCCGCAATGCGGCGGCGCGGCCTGGTCGCCCGGGAGGCCTGTCCCGACGACCGCCGCGGCAGCGAGGCCGTGCTCACCGCCGCCGGGCTGCTCGCGCTGCGCGAGGCCGCCCCGCACCACCTGCGGTCGGTGCGCGCCCACCTGATGGACGACCTCGACGACGCCGAGGTCGCGTGTCTCGCCCGGATCTTCGAGCGGCTCGGCCGGCGCCTGCGCGCGGACCGCGACGCGTCGACCCCCCACCCCGACAACTGAGGAGCCCCGATGCCCGCCATCACCGTCGACGACGTGCTCGTCCTGCCGCGCCTGCCCCGGCTCGCCGAGTCCACCACGTTCCGGCCGGTCCGCCGGCTGAGCACCGCACCGAGCGGTTTCGAGGGCGAGGGCTTCCCGGTCCGCCGGGCCTTCGCCGGCGTGCCGCTGAGCGAGCTGGACCCGTTCATCCACCTCGACCAGATGGGCGAGGTGGACTACGCGCCGGGCGAGCCGAGGGGCACGGCCTGGCATCCGCACCGCGGCTTCGAGACGGTGACCTACATGATCGACGGAATCATGGACCACCAGGACTCGCAGGGCGGCGGCGGCACGATCACCAACGGCGACACCCAGTGGATGACCGCCGGCAGCGGCCTGCTGCACATCGAGGCGCCGCCGGAGCAACTCGTCATGAGCGGGGGGCTGTTCCACGGCACCCAGCTCTGGGTCAACCTGCCCCGGGTGGCCAAGATGAGCCCGCCCCGCTACCAGGACATCCGCGGCCGGGAGGCGGCGCTGCTCACCACGCCGGACGGCGGCGCGTTGATCCGGGTGATCGCCGGCGAGGTCGCCGGGCACCGGGGGCCGGGCTCCACCCACACCCCGATCACCATCACCCACGTGACGGTGCAGCCGGGCGCCCGCGTCGACCTGCCGTGGCGACCGGACTTCAACGCGCTGGTCTACGTGCTGGGCGGTCGCGGCACGGTCGGCGTGGACGGGCGGCCGGTCCGCACCGGCCAGCTCGCCGTGCACGGCCCGGGCGACGCGCTCCGCTTCGCGGCGGACGCCCGCCAGGACGGTAACACCCCGGCGCTCGACCTCTACGTCATGGGCGGCGAGCCGATCCGGGAGCCGGTGGCGCACTACGGCCCGTTCGTCATGAACACCCGCGACGAGCTGCTGAAGGCGTTCGAGGACTTCCAGGCCGGCCGGCTCGGCGTCGTTCCCGCCGAGCGGCTGCCGCACACGGGCGGCCAGGGGCCCCGACCCTGACGCGGGCGCACCCGGTGGCGCCCCGGTACGCACACCGGGGCGCCACCCGCGCGTCGCGGGCGGCCGTCAGGAGACGGCGAAGATGCCGGCGACGCCCAGGATCACCATGAGCAACACCGCCACCAGCGCACCCCGCTCGCTCTCCACCGCCTGCTCGCGGTATTCGGTCACGGAGTTCGTCGTCTCGCCGGGCATGGTGTTGCCTCCTCGGTTTACTCGCGTCGTGTCGGGCGGCGTCGGGGGTCGGCCGACCGGTCACCGGGGCGCCGGTCGGGATGCGGACCCGCGACGGGGGTCCTACCGTGAGGACGTTGTCGACCTCGGGGGGCTGGAGCGATGGGACCGCACGACTGGTTCCTCAGCGCGCGGGAACGCGCCAACCCGGTGTCAGAGTTACCCGTCTGGGCCAGCGGAAACCTTGCCGAGCCGTTGATTCACGGCGCCGCGTACTTCGACCGGCTGGTCGACGAGGTGGAGGCGCTGGAGGCGGGCGACCACCTCTTCTTCACCGACTGGCGGGGCGACCCCGACCAGTTCCTGCGCCCCGGCGGGCCGACGGTGGCCCAGCTCTTCGCGCGGGCCGCCCAGCGCGGGGTGGTGGTCAAGGGCCTGATCTGGCGTTCGCACCTCGACGCCCTGGCCTACAGCGAGGCGGAGAACCGCGACCTCAGCGAGACGATCTCCGCCGCCGGCGGCGAGGTCCTGCTCGACCAGCGGGTGCGCCGGGGCGGCTCGCACCACCAGAAGCTGGTGGTGCTGCGTCACCCGCGGGCGCCGGGGCGGGACGTCGCCTTCGCCGGCGGCATCGACCTGTGCCACAGCCGCCGCGACGACGGCGGGCACCGGGGCGACCCGCAGGCCGTGCGGATGTCCGCCCGCTACGGGGAGCGTCCGCCCTGGCACGACGTGCAACTCGCCGTGCGGGGGCCGGTCGTGGGCGCGCTGGACACCGCCTTCCGCGAGCGGTGGAACGATCCGATGCCGCTGGACTCGGAGAATCCGCTGGCGTACCTGCGTGACCGGCTGCGCGGCGCGGACCTGCGCCCCGACCCGCTGCCCGACCAGCCGGCCGATCCGCCGCCCTGCGGCCCGCACCACGTGCAGGTGCTGCGCACCTACCCGGCGGTGCGCCCCCGCTACTCCTTCGCCCCCGACGGCGAGCGCACCGTGGCCCGGGGCTACACCAAGGCGGTCCGCCGCGCCCGCCGGCTGATCTACCTGGAGGACCAGTACCTCTGGTCCGCCGAGGTGGCCGACCTGTTCGCCCACGCGCTGCGGGACAACCCCGACCTGCACCTGGTCGCCGTCGTCCCGCGCTACCCGGACGTCGACGGCCGGCTCGCGCTGCCGCCGAACTCCGTCGGCCGCGAGCAGGCGCTGTCGCTGTGCGAGCGGGCGGCCCCGGACCGGGTGCACATCTTCGACGTGGAGAACCACGCCGGCACACCGGTGTACGTGCACGCCAAGGTGTGCGTGGTCGACGACGTCTGGGCCAGCGTCGGCAGCGACAACTTCAACCGCCGGTCGTGGACCCACGACAGCGAGCTCTCCTGCGCGGTGCTGGACGACACCCGCGACGACCGGACGCCGAGCGACCCGGCCGGGCTCGGCGACGGGGCCCGGGTCTTCGCCCGGGAGTTGCGGCTGCGGCTGTGGCGCGAGCACCTGGACCGTGACCCCGACGGCGCCGAGGACGCCGACCTCCTCGACCCGGCCGACGCGGTCGCGGCGATCACCGCCGCCGCCGAGGCGCTGCGGCGGTGGCACGACTCCGGGCGGGTCGGCCCACGGCCGCCGGGGCGGCTGCTGCCGCACCGGCCGGAACGCCTGCCCTGGTACACCCGGCTCTGGGCGCTGCCGGCGTACCGGCTGGTCTACGACCCCGACGGTCGGCCGCTGCGGGCGCGTCGCGCCGGCACCTGGTGAGGCGGCTACACCGGCAGCGAGACGGCGCCGATGCGGGCGATCGCCGGCGCGGGGTGCCCGGCGTCGGCGGCCCCGGCGTGCACGACGAGGCCGCCCGGGTAGGCGAACGAGGCCCGCGGGGAGTAGAAGCCGAAGCCGATCGTGAGCGGGTTCTCCGGGCGTAGCGCGTAGACCGGGTGCCCCGCGTCCAGGAACTCCACCGACTCGACCACGAACGGGCTGACCGGCTCGGCGACGAACGGGTAGACGGCGCTGAGGAGCTGCCCGCCCAGGGTCGTGAAGTATCGGTGGTGGCCGCTGGCGATCGTCCGGTCGGGCTCCCCGACCTGGCAGCGCGCGCGGATCAGGGGCGCGCCGTCGATCGTCGTCTCGGCGACCAGTTCGCCACCCTCGCGTCCGATGTCGGTGTGGCCGACGACGGCGGGCGCGCCGCGCGCGACGGCGTAGTCGCGGATCCGTTCGCTGGACGTCACGTAGTGGGTCCACCAGCCGCCCGGGGTGCGCCCGTCGGGGGCGTCGACCCCGGCCAGGCACACTCCGAGGTAGGTCAGCGAGTAGGCGCCGAAGCCCGAGGTCTGGCTCTCGTCGTCGACCACGTACTGGTTCATGAAGACCTGGCGGTCCGGGTGCGGGGTCAGCCCGGGCGGGACCAGCGCCGCGACCGCGTCCGGATCCGCCGGCAGCCAGCTGAAGAACAGGGCGCGGCTGTTCACGACGAGGTAGGGAGCGGCGGGGTCGAGCACGGCACCTCCGAGGGATGTACCCGCACGCTACGACCGGTCCCGCGGACGGGACAACGACGGAAAGCCGACATTGACACCCCGGTCATCCACCTGCGGCGGGCCGCTCGGCGGGACCGCCGGACCCTACGGACGCACCCACGTCGATGTCCGGCCGATGCCCGGGCAACCGTACGCATCGGGTAAGCCGGCCCACAATCCGAAGGCGTTTCGTCCGCATCGCGGCATCTGTGGGTGAAATTCCGTTAAGTACATCGTACTTTCGGCTGGATTTCATCAGGCCGATCGGGCTAAGGTGACTCCCGAACGGACATCTTGAAGCTAAACCAAAGCGTCACGTCTTTTATCCGCGGACGAGGTGCAGGGAGGACCACCCATGACCGCGCCAACGATCAGCGAGCAGGCGACCACAGCGACGGCGGGCTCCACCGGGAAGCTCGACCCGCGGGCGCTCACCGACAGCGCCGCCGACCTGCTCAACGCGATGGCCGCGCTGCCGGCCAACCACCCGTCCCGCGCCGCCCTGCGCGACCGGGCGATCGAGGCCTGGCTGCCGCTCGCCAACCACCTCGCCCACCGCTACAGCGGCCGGGGCGAGCCCACCGACGACCTGGCCCAGACCGCCGCCGTCGGCCTGATCAAGGCGATCGACAAGTTCGACCCCTCGCGCGGCGTCGACTTCGCGGGCTACGCCATCCCCACCATCATCGGCGAGCTGAAGCGGCACTTCCGCGACCGCACCTGGGACATCCGGGTGCCGCGCCGCCTCCAGGAGCTGCGGCTGGCCATCTCGGACGCCAACAGCTCGCTGCTGCAGACCCTCGGCCGCTCGCCGACGGTCGCCGACATCGCCGCCCACCTCAAGCTCACCGAGGAAGAGGTCCTGGAGGGCCTGGAGGGCGCCCGCGCCTACAACGCGGTCTCGCTCTCCACCCCCACCGGCGACGGCGACCGCGCGACGGAGCTGGGCGACATGCTCGGCGGCGAGGACGGCGAGTTCGAGCTGGCCGAGCTGCGGGTCGCCCTCGGCCCCGCGCTGGCCACCCTCGACGAGCGGGAGCAGAAGATCCTGACGCTGCGGTTCTACGGCAACCTGACGCAGTCGCAGATCGCCGAGCAGATCGGCGTCTCGCAGATGCACGTCTCCCGGCTGCTGGCCCGCGCGCTGACCAAGCTGCGGGGGCAGCTCGACGGCACGTACTAGGGGTGGTGGGCGAGGGCCGGGTCGGCG
>NZ_JBSGDY010000148.1:0-15721 GCF_053602615.1 Micromonospora sp. NPDC004336 | reverse complement strand
CAGGACAAGATAGTGGCCCGGCCGCAGGCCGAGTTGACCACCGAGGGAGTCGGCGCCCAGCGCCCAGGCCGGGATGGTGCCCAGCGGGTACGTCGCCACCCCGGCGGACGGCCCGGTGGGCGGCGGCCCGGCGCGGACGGCCCGGCCGGCGCAGGCGCGCACCGACTCGGGCCTGCCGGTCCGGGTCCGCCAGGCGAGCATCGTGCCCGAGCTGCGCGACGAGCCCGCCGAGGCCGACCACGACGAGGACACCGTACGCCCGCCGGAGCAGGTGCGCCGGATGATGAGCTCCTACCAGACCGGCACGCGGCGCGGCCGTACGGACGCCGCCCGGCTGCTCGGCGGTGCCGGCGGCCGGACCGAGGCCGGGGCCGACGACGGAGCCGAGGCCGACGAGGGACCTGACGTCGGCGACCAGCAAGCGACCTGACCGGCGCCGCCCGCGCGGCGGGAAGACCCCGCGGCGAGGCGGTCAGCCCAGACGAGCACGGCGACAACAGCCGGGGGAGAAGAGGACGACGAGTGGCGCAGAAGACGGCTTCGAGTGCCGACCTGACGTGGTTGCTGGATGACCTGGTCGGCCGGGTGAAGCAGGCCGAGCACGCGGTCGCGCTCTCGACGGACGGCCTGCTGATGGCCGCCTCGGGAGGGCTCAGCCGCGACGACGGAGAGCACCTGGCGGCGATGGCGGCGGGCATCCAGAGCCTGGCCCGGGGTGCGGGCAAGCGCTTCGGCGGCGGGCAGGTGCAGCAGACCATCATCGAGATGCAGTCGTCGTTCCTGTTCGTCACGGCGGCCGGACGCAACGCCTGCCTCGCCGTCCTCGCCAGCGAGGACGCCGACGTCGGTCTGATCGCATACGAGATGGCGATGCTGGTCACCCGCGTCGGTAAGTACGTCGCGTCGCCGTCGCGGACCGAGCAGCCGACCGGCGAGAAGTAGCCGCGATGACGGTGCAGGGGGAGTCCGCCGAGCACCAGTGGGTCGACGACCATGCCGGCCCGGTCGTGCGCCCCTACGCGGTGACCCGCGGCCGGGCCCGGCCGGTCACCGGCACGTTCGACCTGATCTCCCTGGTGACGGCGACCCGCGCGGACGTGACCCCGGAGGTCGGACTGGGTCCGGAGCACCTGGCGATCGTCGGGCTCTGCCAGCGGATCCAGTCCGTCGCCGAGATCGCCGCCCACCTGGACCTTCCGGTGGGCACCATCCGGGTCCTGCTCGGTGATCTGGTGGCCCGCAGCCTGGTGCAGGTGCGCGAGCCACAGACCACGGCCGGCCTTCCCGACAACAGCGTTTTCGAGGCGGTAATCAATGGACTACGGGCACTCTGAGCGGCCGGCGGGAGCGACGCCACTGCCCACCGCGATCAAGATCCTCGTCGCGGGCGGCTTCGGCGTGGGCAAGACCACCATGGTCGGCGCGGTCAGCGAGACGCGCCCGCTGCGCACGGAGGAGGTGCTGACCGAGTCCGGCGTCGGCATCGACGACCTGTCCGGGGTGGAGAGCAAGACGACCACCACCGTGGCGATGGACTTCGGCCGCATCACCATCAGCGACGACCTGGTGCTCTACCTCTTCGGCACGCCGGGGCAGGACCGCTTCTGGTTCGTCTGGGACGAGCTGGCGCTCGGCGCCATCGGCGCGGTGGTGCTCGCCGACACCCGGCGGCTGGCGGACTGCTTCCCCTCCATCGACTACTTCGAGGGGCGTGGCACGCCCTTCGTGGTCGCGGTGAACTGCTTCGAGGGCGCGCGGAAGTACCGGCTCGACGAGGTGCAGGCGGCGCTCAACCTCGATCCCGGGGTGCCCGTGCTGCTCTGCGACGCCCGGCAGCGGGAGTCGAGCAAGGAGGTGCTCATCACGCTGCTGGAGCACGCCATGAAGACGCGCGACGCCCGCCGCCGCGCCGCCGCGGCCGACTAGGAACCGCCTCCGCCGGTACCGGCTCCCGCCGGGGCCGGTGGGGTCGCGCCACCGGCTCCCGCGGAGCCGGCGGGTCGCGGAAACGAGAGGGCCCCCTGCCGAACGGCAGGGGGCCCTCTTCCGTGTCGTCAGCTGGCGATCATGCGGCGCAGGACGTACTGCAGGATGCCGCCGTGGCGGTAGTAGTCCGCCTCACCCGGGGTGTCGATCCGCACCACGGCGTCGAACTCGACGCCGGTGTCGGTGCTGACCTTCACCGTACGCGGGGTCTCGCCGTCGTTGAGCGCGGTCACCCCGGTGATGGTGAACGTCTCCGTGCCGGCCAGGCCCAGCGACTCGGCGGTCTCGCCGGCCGGGAACTGCAGCGGGAGCACGCCCATGCCGATCAGGTTCGAGCGGTGGATCCGCTCGTACGACTCGGCGATGACCGCCTTGACGCCGAGCAGCATGGTGCCCTTGGCCGCCCAGTCGCGCGACGAGCCGGAGCCGTACTCCTTGCCGGCCAGGACGACCAGCGGGACGCCCGCCTCCTGGTAGGCCACCGAGGCGTCGTAGATCGACGTCTGCTCGCCGGTCAGGTGGTTGACCGTGAAGCCGCCCTCCACCCCGGGGACCAGCTGGTTCCGCAGCCGGATGTTGGCGAAGGTGCCCCGGATCATGACCTCGTGGTTGCCCCGGCGGGAGCCGTACGAGTTGAACTCGTGGCGCGGCACGCCGTGCTCGGCGAGGTACTTGCCGGCGGGGGAGTCGGCCTTGATGGAGCCGGCCGGGGAGATGTGGTCGGTGGTCACCGAGTCGCCCAGCTTGGCCAGCACCCGCGCGCCGCTGATGTCGACGACCGCCTTCGGCTCACGCTGCATCCCCTCGAAGTACGGGGGCTTGCGCACGTACGTGGAGTCGCCGTCCCAGGCGAACGTGTCGCCGGTCGGGGTCGGCAGCGACTGCCAGCGCTCGTCGCCGGCGAAGACGTCGGAGTATGCGGCGCTGAAGCCGGTGGCGCCGATCGCCGAGGCGATGACGTCCTGGATCTCGGCGCTGTTGGGCCAGATGTCGCGGAGGAACACCGGGTTGCCCTCGCTGTCCTCGCCGATCGGCTCGTTGGCCAGGTCGATGTCCATCGTGCCGGCCAGCGCGTACGCCACCACCAGCGGCGGAGACGCCAGGTAGTTCATCTTGACGTCCGGGTTGATCCGGCCCTCGAAGTTCCGGTTGCCGGAGAGCACCGAGACGACCGCCAGGTCGGCCTCGTTGACCGCGGCCGAGACCTCCTCCGGCAGCGGGCCGGAGTTGCCGATGCAGGTGGTGCAGCCGTAGCCGACCAGGTGGAAGCCGAGCTTCTCCAGGTAGGGCGTGAGGCCGGCCCGCTCGTAGTAGTCCATGACGACCTTGGAGCCCGGGGCCAGGGTGGTCTTCACCCACGGCTTGCGGGTCAGGCCCTTGTCGACGGCGTTGCGGGCCAGCAGGGCCGCGCCGATCATGACCTGCGGGTTGGAGGTGTTGGTGCAGGAGGTGATCGCGGCGATCACCACCGCGCCGTGGTCCAGCTCGTACTCGACGCCGTCGGCGCCGGTGACGCGGATCGGGTTGCTGGCGCGACCGCCGGAGCCCACCGCCGCGGTCTCCAGGTCACGCGGGGCGTCGGCCGGGTCGCTGACCCCGTTGGCCGGCGGGTCGCTGGCCGGGAAGGACTCGGCGCTCGCCTCGTCGGCGTGGCCCTCGGCCCCGAACGGCTTCTCGAGCTGCGGCACGCCCGGCTTGCGGGAGCGGTCGCCGCCGGTCTCGTCGGCGGCCACGTAGTCGGTCAGCGCGGAGCGGAACAGCGTCTTGGCGTTGCCCAGCGGGACGCGGTCCTGCGGCCGCTTCGGGCCGGCCAGGGACGGCTCGATCGTGCTGAGGTCGAGCTCGAGGCGCTCCGAGTACTCCGGCTCGGCGTCCGGGTCGTGCCAGAGGCCCTGCTCCTTGGCGTACGCCTCGACGAGCGCGACCTGCTGCGGGTCCCGGCCGGTCAGCTCCAGGTAGCGGACGGTCTCGGCGTCGATCGGGAAGATCGCGACGGTGGAGCCGTACTCCGGGGACATGTTGCCGATGGTGGCCCGGTTGGCCAGCGGCACGGCGCTCACGCCGGGGCCGTAGAACTCGACGAACTTGCCGACCACGCCGTGCTTGCGCAGCATCTCGGTGATGGTGAGCACCAGGTCGGTGGCGGTGGTGCCGGCAGGCATCTCGCCGGAGAGCTTGAAGCCCACCACGCGCGGGATCAGCATGCTGACCGGCTGGCCGAGCATCGCGGCCTCGGCCTCGATGCCGCCGACGCCCCAGCCCAGCACGCCCAGGCCGTTGACCATCGTGGTGTGCGAGTCGGTGCCGACCACGGTGTCCGGGTACGCCTGGCCGTTGCGCTCCATGATCGTACGGGCCAGGTACTCGATGTTGACCTGGTGCACGATGCCGGTGCCCGGCGGGACGACCTTGAACTCGTTGAACGCGGTCTGGCCCCAGCGCAGGAACTGGTAGCGCTCCTTGTTGCGCTCGTACTCCAGCTCGACGTTGCGCTGGAAGGCGTCCTCGCGGCCGAACAGGTCGGCGATGACGGAGTGGTCGATGACCAGCTCGGCCGGGGCGAGCGGGTTGACCTTGGTGGCGTCGCCCCCGAGCTCGCGTACGGCCTCGCGCATGGTGGCCAGGTCGACCACGCAGGGGACGCCGGTGAAGTCCTGCATGAGCACCCGCGCGGGGGTGAACTGGATCTCCACGCTGGGGTCGGCGGTGGGGTCCCAGCCGCCGAGCTGCCGGATGTGGTCGGCGGTGATGTTCGCGCCGTCCTCGGTCCGCAGCAGGTTCTCCAGGAGGATCTTCAGGCTGTAGGGGAGCCGTTCGTGGCCCTCCACCTTGCCGATCTTGAAAATCTCGTAGCTCGCGTCTCCGACGCGTAGCTGGGTCTTCGCACCGAAGGTGTCGAGGCTCGCCACGTCGTACTCCTTCACACCAGCGACCGTGAGTAGTCCTGAGCAGTCTGTCGCACCGGCCGGAGTGCCGCCGTGGTTAGGGGACACTTACCGCCGATTCTCGTCTTCAACAAAACCGTACGTCCGTCTTGCTATCTGTGCAACCTCGTGCCATCGTTCGGGACGAGGAGGTACCACCATGATCCATCACGCTCAGCTCGCCTGCCCACGCGGCTCCGAGGATGCCTCGCGGGCCTTCTACGTCGGGGTGCTCGGGATGACCGAGAAACCCAAGCCGCCCGCGCTGGCGGCCCGTGGCGGCTGCTGGTTCACCGGGCACGGCATCGAGCTGCACCTGGGCGTGGAGGACGACTTCCGCCCGGCCCGCAAGGCCCACCCGGGCCTCCTCTGGCCCGACCTGGACGCGCTCGCCGACCGGCTCGCCGCCGCCGGGCACCCGGTCACCTGGAGTGACGAACTGCCCGGGATGCGCCGGTTCCACGCCCACGACGTGCACGGCAACCGGCTGGAGTTCCTCGCCCCGATCGGCTGACCGGGTGGCCCCACGCGACCGCCCGCCGCTCGACGGCAAGGGCCGCCGGCCCCCACCACGCCTGCCCCGTCTGTGCGGGCAGCTCGACAGCGGCCGTGCGGTGCAACCGCTGCGGTGACCGGGTGACCGGTCTCTGTGCGATCCGGGCGCGGCCGCCGTGGGCGGAAACGCGACGGCTGCCACCATGACCGCATGGAGATCTGGAACAACCCGTCCTGTTCGAAGTGCGCCGCCGCCCGCTCCGCCCTCGACGAGGCGGGCGTGGGTTACGGGGTGCGCCCCTACCTGGACCGCCCGCCGAGCGCGGCGGAGCTGACCGAGGTGCTGCGCCGGCTCGGCGCCCGGCCCTGGGACGTGTGCCGCACGCAGGAGCCCGCCGCGGTGGCCCTCGGCATGGCCGACTGGCCGCGGGACGAGGCGGCCGAGCCGCGGTGGATCGACGCGATGGTGGCCGCTCCGGAGCTGATCCAGCGGCCCCTGCTGCTGCTCGACGACGGCAGCGCGCTCGTGGGGCGTACCCCGGAGGCGGTGGCGGAGGCGGTGCGCCGCAGCGCCGTGCCGCCCTCCACCGGCGCGGAGCCCGGCGGCCCCTCGCCCCGCTGAGGCGGCGCCGCGTTTCCATCGCTGACCGCCGGGAATGCGGCCTGCTCGGAGTGCCTCCGCCGCACGCCGAGGAGGAGGATCGGATGCCGCGCCAGAGCCTGTCCACCGCCACCCCGCAACGGCTCACCCCGGTCGCCGGGGCGCCGCTGTGGTGCGACGCGCGCGATTTCGGGCTGCGCGGCGACGGCGTGACGAACGACCAGCCGGCGCTGTCCGACCTGGTGGACCGGCTCGGCGAGGGGTACGCCGCCGACGGGCGGGCCCGGGTCATCTACTGCCCGCCGGGGATCTACTCGATCCGGGACGCCGGCACGGTGTGGCGCAGCGGGGTGTCGCTGATCGGCGCGGGTCCCGGGGCGACCCGGTTCCTGCTCAGCAACGAGGGGAACCGGGCGGAGCCGACGCCGCTGGCGTTCTGGACCACCGTGCAGCACGGCGCGAGCCGCGACCGGCACATCGCCGACTGCACCTTCGCCGACTTCGAGATCGACGGCTCCGGGGTGGCGATGGTGGAGTACAGCTACCTCGCCAAGGGCCTCGGCCTCCAGTACGTGGTGCGCGGCGTCTTCCGCAACCTCTACATCCACCACACCGGGGCGACCGGCCTCGGCTGCGACTTCCTCCAGGACAGCCTGATCGACGGGGTGGTCGTGGTCGGCTGCGGCCGCCTGGACAACGGCGAGGAGATGGGCGGGGCCGGCATCGGCGTGGGCATCGGCGGGTGGGGCGACGTGGAGCGGCTCACCATCGCCAACTGCACCACCGTCGGCAACGGCACCAACGGGATCTTCCTGGAGTTGCAGAAGGACTACTGGACGCCGCCGCGCGGCTACCGCATCATCGGCTGCCACAGCCAGGCCAACCGGTTCGGCATCTCCGACTGGGGCGCCGACGGCCTGATCGTCTCCGCCTGCACCCTCACCGGCAACCTGGAGGCCGGCTTCGACGTCTCCGCCAACGGTACGGCGGGGATCGCGGGTAGGGGCGGGATCGTCAGCGACTGCGTCATCGACCGCAACGTCCGCGACGGGATCAGCATCGGCAACACGCCCGGCCCGTACACGATCCGTGGCAACCGGATCAGCGCCAACGGCGAGTACGGCCACCACGAGCACGACCTCGGGCACGGCTACCGGGGCGCGGCGGCGGACGTGGTCGTCGACAGCAACGAGTTCTGGGACAACGGCCTCGACGCGATCCGGATCGACCGGCCGATGACGGACGCGGTGCTGGTGAACAACCGGATCCGCAACAACGGGCGACGGCACGCGCCGGCGACGACCGGTGGGGGCGAGGCGGTGCGCTACCAGGACCGCTCCGTCACCGACCGGACGGCGCACTGGCCACGCGACGGGCACCGGGGCAAGGTGGTGCGGGTCGGGTCACGGACGGCGGTGGTGGTGTCCAACACGGACACCGAGCTGACGCTCGCCGAGGTGCGGGCGGACTCGCCGACGGGCTGGAACGAGGACACGCCGCCGGCCGGCTCGGCCTACGAGCTGCCGGCCGCCCCGCCCGTCCGGGCCGGGATCACCGTCAACGCCCCGGTCGACAACGCCACCGTGCGGGGCAACCGCGTCTGGGACCGCGACGCGCGGACCCAGACCCACGGGCTCTGGATCACCCCGGAGGGCAGTTGCGTGTCCTGCCGGATCGAGGACAACGACTTCGCCGGCAACGCGGACGGGCCGGTGCGGCTCGACACCCCGCCGATCGGCGGGCGCTGGGACCGCAACCACCACGACGAGGGCTGACGCCCGGGGCGGTCAGCGCGCGTCGTCGGCGGGCGCCGTGGCCGCCGCGTGCCGGTCGCGCAGCCGGGCCCGGATCTCCTCCGGGGTGTACGCCCGGCGCCGCCGTTCCGCCCGGGCGATCACCACGCCGGACGCCGCGACGCCGGCGAGACCCGCGAGCCCGAGCACCTTCCACCACCGCATCCGTTGCCGCATCGGCCTAGGGTAGACCCTCATGAGCATCAGCCTGGACGAGGCAGTGGAGCTGACCCGCACCGGCGACGTGTGGGTGTTCCGGGGCCGCAGCGTGCCGGACCGGGCCATCCAGTTGACCACCAACAGCCCGGTCAACCACGTCGGCATGGCCGTGGTGCTGGACGACATGCCGCCCCTGATGTGGCACGCCGAGCTGGGCAGGTCGCTGCCCGACATGTGGTCCGGCAGCCACCAGCGCGGCGTGCAGCTGCACGACCTGCGGGACGCCGTCTGCGTCTGGGCCAACCGGTACGGCCAGCGGGCCTGGCTGCGTCAGCTCGACCCGCCGGCCGACGCGGAGATGGAGAACGCGGTGCTGCGCACCGTCGCCCGCCTCGACGGCACGCCGTTCCCGTCCACCGCCCAGCTCGCCTGGCGCTGGCTGCGCGGCCGGGTTCCGGCGGTGCGGATGCCGGGGCTGCCCAGGCCGGCGCGGGACCGCTCCGGCGCGTCGGCGCGCGACCGGGCGCTGGAGACGGCGTACTGCGCCGAGGTGGTCGCGGTGACCTACGAGGCGATGGGGCTGCTCCCCGCCGGGCGGCGGCCGAACTGGTACGACCCGGGCCGGTTCTGGAGCGGCGACGACCTCGGCCTGGCCGGCGACGCCCGGCTCGGCGCCGAGATCGAGGTGCGCATCCCACCGCGCTGAGGTTTGGCGCGGTGGCCGGCAGGCAAATGCTGTCCCCGTGACAGCATCCACCGATCTCGACACGCTGACCGACTTCTTCGACCGGTACGGCGTGGCGCTGACCACCGGCGACCTGCCCGCCATCGCCGGGTGTTACGCCCTGCCGGGGCTGGTGGTGGCCGACACCTACAGCTTCGCCTTCACCTCCCCGGCGGCGGTGGCGCTGTCCTTCGTGGGCGCGGCCCCCGACTACCAGGAGCGCGAGCTGATCGCGGCGCACGCGGCCATCGAGGACGTGCAGCCGATGTCGGCGCTGCTGACGATGGTCGCGGTCGAGTGGGAGTTCCTGGACAGCCAGGGCCGGACGGTACGCGGCGAGCGTTACCGCTACCTGCTGCGGCACACCGAGGACGGCCCGGTCATCTGCACCGTCGTGCGCACCGCCTGACCCGGGGGCGAGCCGATCCGTCCCGCGACGGCAGCCGTTCTCACCCTCCACCGTGCCGTCGCCGACCGTTAGGCTGCCTCCGACGACGGCTGGAGGAGAGACATGTCCGGCATCCGCCGAGCATCGAGCAGGTCCTACGGCACGACCGCCATCGCGTCCTCACCCTGGATCGTGGTGTCCGTCGGCGTCGGGGTGATGGTGGTGCTGCTGGTCATCGCGCTCGGCGCGTACCGGGGGCGCGGCCCCGCGTACGAGGCGCAGCCCGGCCCGCCCGATCCGACCCTCGCCCTGCCCGATCCGCGCCCCTCGGCGAGCAGCCCGGCGACGACCTCGTCGCCGTCGCGGCGGGAGTCGGCCTCGTCGTCCGCCCGCCCCAGCCGGTCCGTCCGCCCCACGCCGGGTCCCAGCCGTACGCCGTCGCCGACGGCCAGCGCAAGCGCCGACGCGGTGCTGGTGGTGCCCCCGTCGTCCCCGTCGCCGCTCAGCGGGCGGTACCGGGTGGTGGAGCAGTTCCACGGCGGATTCGTCGCCGAGGTGCAGGTCAGCAACACGTCGTCGACCGCGCGGGGGTGGACGGCGCGGCTGGTCTTCCCCGGTGGGCGGTTGGGCAGCGCCTGGCTGGAGGGCACGGTGCAGGGGACGGCCAGTCGCACCGAGGACGGCTTCACCTACCGCAGCGGCCAGCACCTGGCCGGCGGCGCGTCGGTCACGCTGCGCTTCCACGTCGAGAACGCCGACAGCCGCCCGACGAGCTGCACCGTCGACGGTGGCGCCTGCCGCATGTCGTAGGTCACCGAGGCACCGCACGCACGGCCCGGCGCGTACGCGCCGGGCCGCGCCTTTTGCAAGCGAGCTGTCTTGTTGCGACTCGGTTTGCAAGGGATTGCAGAATGTTTCGGCAAGGACTAGCGTGCGGGCGAATCAGCGACCAGAGGAAGGCCGTCGATGAAACCCCCGCCGATGTCCCGCAAGGCCCTGCTCGCCCTCGTCTGCATGCTCGCCCTCACCCTCGTGGGCACCCCGGTCGCCGTACGCCAGCTCGGGGCCGACGCCACCGACGGCACCGCCGGCACGGGCCCCCTCGCCGCCGCCGGCGCCGCGCAGTGGCGCGCCGAGCCGTCGGCGGAGGCGCTGCTCGCCGCCGGCAGCGGCCAGGCCCGCGCCGAGCAGTTCTACTTCGTCCTGCCGGACCGGTTCGCCAACGGCGACCGGCGCAACGACGCCGGCGGCCTGGCCGGGGACCGGCTCGCCACCGGCCTGGACCCGACCGACAAGGGCTTCTACCACGGCGGCGACCTCAAGGGCGTGACGGACCGGCTCGACTACATCGAGGGGCTCGGCACGACGGCCATCTGGCTCGCCCCGATCTTCAAGAACCGTCCCGTCCAGGGCACCGGGTCCGACGTCTCCGCCGGCTACCACGGCTACTGGATCACCGACTTCACCCAGGTCGACCCGCACTTCGGCACGAAGGAGGACCTCAAGCGGCTGGTGCGGCTCGCCCACCAGCGCGGCATCAAGGTCTACCTCGACGTCATCGTCAACCACACCGCCGACGTCATCAGGTACGCCGAGGACAAGTACACCTACGTGGACAAGGCGACCTCCCCCTACACCGACGCGCAGGGGCGCCCCTTCGAGGACCGCAACCACGCCGACGGCACCCGGGGCTTCCCGAAGGTCGACACGACGTCGTTCCCGTACACCCCGACGTTCGCGAACCCGGCCGACGCGAGAGTCAAGGTCCCGGCGTGGCTGAACGACCCGACGATGTACCACAACCGGGGCGACTCCACCTTCGCCGGGGAGAACAGCGAGTACGGCGACTTCTTCGGCCTCGACGACCTGTGGACCGAGCGCCCCGAGGTGGTGCGCGGGCTGACCGACATCTACTCCGAGTGGGTGGCCTCCACCGGCGTGGACGGCTTCCGGCTCGACACCGTCAAGCACACCAACCTCGACTTCTGGCCGCAGTTCAGCCAGGGCATCGAGCGCGCCGCCGACCGCGCCGGCAAGAAGGACTTCTTCATGTTCGGCGAGGTCTACAGCGCCGACCCGGAGATCACCTCGACGTACGTGCGGCGCGGCGGCCTGCCGGCCACCCTCGACTTCGCCTTCCAGGAGGCGGCGCGCGGCTACACCGCCGGCGACGGCTCCGCCAGGGCCCTCGCCGACGTGTACGCCCGCGACGACCTCTACCGCTCCCGCGACACCGACGCCCGCCGGCTGACCACCTTCCTCGGCAACCACGACATGGGCCGGATCGGCTCGTTCATCGCCGGCGGCGGCACCGACCCGACCACCCACCTGCGCCGCGACCGGCTCGCCCACGAGCTGATGTTCCTCACCCGCGGCCAGCCGGTGGTCTACTCCGGCGACGAGCAGGGCTTCACCGGCCCGGGCGGCGACAAGGACGCCCGGCAGGACATGTTCGCCTCGAAGACCCCCGACTACCTCGACGACGACCTGCTCGGCACCGACCGCACCCACGCGAGCGACCAGTTCGACCGGGCGCACCCGCTCTACCGGGCCGTCGCCGAGCTGGGCGCGCTGCGCCGGGCGCACCCGGCCCTGCGCGACGGCGTGCAGGTCACCCGGTACGCCGCCGACGGCCCCGGCGTCTTCGCCTTCTCCCGGATCGACCCGAAGCAGCGCACCGAGTACGTCGTCGCGGTGAACAACGCCGCGACCGCGCAGACTGTCACCGTGGACACCTGGTCGGCCGGCGCCACCTTCACCGGCGTCTACGGCGGCTCGGCCGCCCCGGTCGCGGCCGGCGACGGCAGGCTGACGCTGACCGTGCCGCCGCTGTCGGCCGTGGTGCACCGCGCCGGCACGCCCGTCGCGCTGCCCGACGCCGCGCCGAGGATCACGGTCACCGCCCCGGCGCCGGGCGAGCCCGTCGCGACGAAGGCCGCCGTCACCGCCCAGGTCACCGGCGACCCGCTGGCCACCGTGACGGTCGCCGCCCGGGTCGCCGGCGGCCGGTGGACGCTGCTCGGCAGCGCCGAGACGGCCCCCTACACCGTCCACCACGACCTGACCGGGCTCGCCGGCGGCACGCGGATCGAGTACAAGGCGGTCGTCCGCGACGGCAGGGGCCGCACGGCGACCGCCCGGTCCACGGCCACCGTCGGCACCCCGGCACAGTCCGCCTCCCGCGACTGGGCGGTGGTGCACTACCAGCGCCCCGCGGGCGGCTACGCCGACTGGGGCCTCTACGCCTGGGGCGACATCGACCCCGCGTACGCCACCGAGTGGCCCAAGGGCCAGCCGTTCGCCGGCGAGGACTCCTACGGCCGCTTCGCCTGGGTCAAGCTCAAGCCGGGCGCCAGGTCCGTCGGCTTCCTGGTCGTCGACAAGGCCGGCAACAAGGACGTGGAACAGGATCGGACGATCGACGTGACGAAGACCGGCGAGGTCTGGGTCAAGCAGGGCGACCCGGCGACCTACCCGAGCCGGCAGGCCGCCACCGGCGAGCCCGACCCGCCGGTGGAGGAGGGCACCGCCGTCGTCCACTACCGCCGCGCCGACGGCAACTACGACGGCTGGGGCCTGCACCTGTGGGACGGCGCGGCCACCCCGACGGACTGGGCCAAGCCGATGGCGCCCACCAGCGTCGACTCCTTCGGCGCCGTCTTCCGGGTGCCGCTGGCCGCCGGCGCCACCGGGCTGAGCTACATCGTCCACCGCGGCGACGAGAAGGACCTCCCCGACGACCAGCGGCTCGACTTCGCCGCCGCCGGCCGGGAGGTGTGGCTGCTCGCCGGCACGCCCGGGCGGCTGCTGCCGGCCACCGCGTCCGGCGCCGCCGGGGACGTCGACATCACCAGGCAGAAGGCGCACTGGATCGACCGTTCGACCGTGGCCTGGCAGACCGGGCCCACCGACGGCCGGACGTACGCCCTGGTCGCCGCCCCGGCCGGCGGGGTCACCGTCGCCGACGGCGAGCTGGCCGGCACGTACACGACGCTGCCGCTGACCGCGCAGCGCAACGGGCTCACCGAGGCCCAGCGCGCGGCCTTCCCGCACCTGTGGGCGCACCGGAGCTTCACCCTGGACCGGCGCGACCTGGCCAGGGTCCCCGCCGCCCTGCGCGGGCAGCTCCTGGTCACCGAGCGGGACGCCGAGGGCGCCCTGCTCGCCGCGACCGGCGTGCAGATCCCCGGCGTGCTCGACGACGTCTACGCCCGGGCCGTCGAGGCGCGCCTCGGGCCGACCTTCGCCGGCGGCGCGCCGACCCTGGCGCTCTGGGCGCCGACGGCGCGGCAGGTGTCGTTGCAGCTCTTCGACTCGCCCACCGCGCAGCCGAGGACGATGGCGATGCGCCGTGACGACCGCACCGGCGTCTGGTCGGTGCGCGGCCCGCGCGACTGGCGGAACAAGTACTACCGCTACCAGGTCCAGGCGTGGCAGCCGGCGACGCAGCGGCTGGTCACCGCCTCGGTGACCGACCCGTACTCGCTGGCGCTGGCGCCGGACTCCACGCACAGCCAGATCGTGGACCTGGCCGACCCGGCGCTCGCCCCGCCGGGCTGGTCGAAGCTGCGCAAGCCGGCGGCGGTGCCGTCGACGAAGGTGCAGATCTCCGAGCTGTCGGTGCGGGACTTCTCCGTCGCCGACACCACCGTGCCGGCCGAGCGGCGGGGCACCTACCTCGCCTTCACCGACCCCGGCAGCGCCGGCATGAGGCACCTGAAGGCGCTCGGCGACGCGGGGGTCACCCACCTGCACCTGCTGCCCGCGTTCGACTTCGCCACCATCCCCGAGCGCCGCGCCGACCAGCGGCAGCCGGCCTGCGACCTGGCCGCGCTGCCGCCGGACTCCGAGCAGCAGCAGAGGTGCGTGGCGGCGGTCGCGGACACCGACGGCTACAACTGGGGGTACGACCCGCTGCACTACACCGTGCCGGAGGGCGGCTACGCCGTCGACCCGGCCGGGGCGAAGCGCACCACCGAGTTCCGGCAGATGGTGGCCGGCGTCAACGGCGCCGGGCTGCGCGTGGTGATGGACGTCGTCTACAACCACACCTCGGCGGCCGGCGCCGACCCGAAGTCGGTGCTCGACCAGATCGTGCCCGGCTACTACCACCGCCTGCTCGACGACGGCACCGTCGCCAACTCGACGTGCTGCGCCAACACCGCCCCGGAGCACGCCATGATGGGCAAGCTCGTGGTGGACTCGCTGGTCACCTGGGCCCGGGCGTACAAGGTGGACGGCTTCCGCTTCGACCTGATGGGCCACCACCCGAAGGCGAACATCCTGGCCGTGCGCGAGGCGCTCGACGAGCTGACCCTCGCCCGCGACGGCGTGGACGGCAGGAGGATCCTGCTCTACGGCGAGGGCTGGAACTTCGGCGAGGTGGCGAACGACGCCCGGTTCACGCAGGCCACCCAGGCCAACATGGCCGGCACCGGCATCGGCACCTTCAACGACCGGCTCCGCGACGCGGTGCGCGGCGGCGGGCCGTTCGACGCCAACCCCCGGGTGCAGGGCTTCGCCTCCGGGCTGTTCACCGACCCCAACGGCGACCCGGTCAACGGGTCGGCCGCCGAGCAGCGGGCCCGCCTGCTGCACCAGCACGACCTGATCAAGGTCGGCCTCACCGGCAACCTGCGCGGGTACCGGTTCACCGACTCGTCCGGCCGCCAGGTGACCGGCGCGCAGGTCGACTACAACGGCTCGCCCGCCGGCTACACCGCCGCGCCGGGGGAGGCGGTCACCTACGTCGACGCCCACGACAACGAGATCCTGTACGACGCCCTGGCGTACAAGCTGCCGCAGGACACCCCGGCGGCGGACCGGGCGCGGATGCAGGTGCTGGCGTTGAGCACCGTGGTGATGGGGCAGGGCACCGGGTTCGTCACCACCGGCACCGAGCGGCTGCGCTCGAAGTCGCTGGACCGCAACTCCTACAACTCCGGCGACTGGTTCAACCAGATCCGGTGGGACTGCGCCCAGGGCAACGGGTTCGGCGCCGGCCTGCCGCCCGAACAGGACAACCGCGACAAGTGGTCGTACGCCAAGCCGCTGCTGGCCGACCCGAAGCTGGTCCCGGACTGCGCGGCGATCGACCTGGCCGACGCCCGGTACGCCGAGCTGCTGCGGATCCGGGCCTCCTCGCCGGTCTTCGGGCTCACCACGGCGGAGCAGGTGCAGCGGCGGGTCGCCTTCCCGCTCTCCGGCGCGGCCGAGACCCCCGGCGTGCTCACCATGACGCTGGACGGACGCGGCCTCGACGGGCGCTGGCGGTCGGTGACGGTGGTCTTCAACGCCACCGGTGACACGGCGACGCAGCGCCTGGCCGGGCTGCGCGGGGCGGACGTGGCGCTGCACCCGGTGCTGCGCACGTCGGCGGACGAGGCGCTGCGGACGGCCTCGTTCGACCGGGCGAGCGGCACGTTCACCGTGCCGGCCCGCAGCGTGGCGGTCTTCGTCCAGCGGTAGGCGCACGTGGTCCGGCCCCCTTCCGCGTCAGCGGAAGGGGGCCGGGCCGTCCCCTGCGTCAGCCGGTGCGGCTGATGGTCACGTGACCGGTTCAGTTGGCGCAGCCGGTGACGTTGGTGCAGTTGCGGGGTTCGTTCTTGGTGATGATGGTTTTGTTGTCGAGGTTGACGGTGGCGTTGTTGG